>JBEGVQ010000110.1:0-61161 GCA_041178345.1 Acidobacteriota bacterium
GTTCGAGCACGCCGCCAATCTGCGCGGCCGCGCTCGCGTGGACACGCGCGCCAATCTGCGCGCACGAGCCGATCAGCGCGTGCGAGTCCACCAGGGTGCCTTCGCCGACGTAGGCACCGATGTTGATGTACATCGGCGGCATGCAAATCACCCCGCGGGCGATGAACGCGCCGCCGCGAATGGCCGAGCCGCCCGGGACGATCCGAATCCCGGCCGCCACCCCCGGACTCTGCAGCGTCTGTGTGTCCTTGTCGAAAAACGGCAGGCCGGCCGACAGGTCGACGAGGTCGCCGAAGCGGAAGCCGAGCAGAATGCCCTGCTTCACCCAGGTGTTCACCCGCCAGCCGGACGGCGTCGAGAAATCCGGCTGCGCCGAGCGAATGGTGCCGGCCTCGAGCCCGGCCTTCAGTTCATCGAATGCGGCGCGAGCGGCCGACTTGTTGGCGCCGGTGCCGGCGGCCACCAGCGATTCAATGTTTTCTTGGAGTGTCACAGTTTCCCGAGGTCCTTCAGCCAGCCGTTCATCTTGTCTTTCGACGCCTGGCGTGGCGGCACCATCGGCAGCCGGTAGCTCTCTTCCAGCAAGCCCATGGCCGCCATGGCGTACTTCACCGGGCCGGGATTCGACTCGATGAAGTTGCCCAGCATGATCGGCACCAGCCGCTGGTGCAGCTGGCGCGCGGTGGCGTAGTCGCCACGCTCGGCGGCCTCGACCAGTTGCGCCATCTCGGCGGGCAGCGCGTTCGACGCCACCGAGATCAGGCCGCGGCCGCCAATCGCCATCAACGGCAGCGTCATCGCATCGTCACCCGACAGCACCAGGAAGTTCTCCGGCACCGCGCGGCAGATCTCGATCATCTGGGTGATGTTGCCCGAGGCTTCTTTCACGCCGATCACGTTGGGGATGGTGGCCAGCCGCGTGAGCGTGGCCGCGTCGATGTTGCAGCCGGTGCGGCCCGGCACGTTGTAGAGCATCACCGGCAACGGCGTCGCCCCGGCGACGGCCGAGAAATGCGCGAACAACCCTTCGGGCGTCGGCTTGTTGTACCAGGGCGTCACCTGCAGCAGGCCCTGGACGCCCACGCCGTGCATCTCCCTCGAGAGTGCGACGGCGGCCCTGGTGTCGTTGTCGCCGGCGCCGGCCATGACGGGCACCTGCCCGTTGGCTGCTTCGAGCACCAGTTCGACGACGCGGCGCCGCTCGGCGCCCGACAAGGTGGGCGTCTCGCCCGTGGTGCCGCAGGGCACGAGGAAATGCACGCCCGCATCGATCTGCCGGCGCGCCAATCGCTTGACCGCCGGCTCATCGACCGCCCCGCTCCTGGTGAACGGCGTAACCAGTGCCGTCCCGACTCCAGTAAACATGTTTCTCATTTCGACTCCCGACTCCCGACACCCGATGCCCGGCCCGATTCGATCAGCATGTCGCGAATTGAAAACCACCCCTGCTTGCCGACCAGCCAGGCGGCCGCGGTGAGGGCACCTCGGGCAAACACGGCCCGGTCACGAACCGTATGCGTCAGCTCTATCGTTTCCGATGGGCCGTCGAAACCAACGATATGTGTCCCCGGCACGGAACCGACGCGCGTGGACGAGACGTCTATGGGCCGGGTATACCCTGCGCCTTCCATGCCCGCCTTCAGCGTGAGGGCGGTGCCCGACGGCGCGTCTTTTTTCATCACGTGGTGTGACTCGTGAATCCAGGCGCCGAACTCGGCGTGCTTCGCGAAGTGGCGGCTGGCCTCTTCGACCGCCAGCTGGAACACGTTCATGCCGATCGCGAAGTTCGATGCCGCCAGCACGCCAATGCCGGCGGTGGCCGCGACCTCGCGCATGGCGGCCTCATGCGCGTGCCAGCCCGTCGTGCCAATCACCACGCTGATCTGGCGGGCCGCCAGTTGCGGCAGGTTCTGCACCACCGCCTCGGCCAGCGTGAAGTCGATGGCCACGTCCACGTGGCCAAAGTTGCCGCCGGCAATGGCGTGCTCGCCGGACCGCTCGTCGATGATGCCGGCGATAGTCGCGCCATAGGACGGCGCCAGCGACGCCACCAACTGCCCCATCCGGCCGTGCCCCAGCAACAGGATCCGCATCATGCGGTCACCGAGGCGAAGAAGCGGTCGTGCAAGCGGCACAGCGCCACCGGCAGTTCCGCTTCGCTGATCACGAACGTGATGTTGCGGCGCGACGCCGCCTGCGACACCATGCGCAGCGGCACGTCACCGACCGACGCCAGCACCTGCGACGCCAGTGTCGGGTCGTCGTGCAAGCCGTCGCCGACCACGCAGATGATCGCCATGTCGTCCTGGCGCTCGACCTCGGCGAAGCTCGACAGGCCGTCGATGATCGCCGGCAGCCGCCGCGCATCGTCAATGGTCACCGACACGCTGACCTCGGAGGTCGTCACCACATCCACGGGCGTCTTGTGACGCTCGAACACCTCGAACAGGCGGCGCAGGAAGCCGTGGGCCATCAGCATCCGCGTCGACGTGATGTCCACCACGGTGACGCCCTTCTTCGAGGCCACCGCCGTCAGTGGCCGATCGCTCTTGGGCCGTTCGGCGGTGATCAGGGTGCCGCGCGCCTGCGCGCGGTGCGAGTTGAGAATGCGCACCGGGATGTTGCGGGCCACCGCCGGTTGAATGGTGGCCGGGTGCAGCACCTTGGCGCCGAAGTAGGCAAGTTCCGAGGCCTCGGCGAACGAGAGGTGCGGCACCACCTGCGGCGACTTCACGATGCGCGGATCCGCCGTCAGCATGCCGTCCACGTCGGTCCAGATCTGGATTTCGTCGGCGCCAAGGCACGCGCCGACAATGGCGGCCGAGAAATCCGAGCCGCCGCGGCCGAGCGTGGTGGTGACGCCGTTGACGGTGGCGCCAACGAAGCCGCCGAGCACCGGAATGCGGCCGGCCGCCAGCGGCGGATCGGCGTGGGTCATCAGGGCCGCGGTGGTTTCCTGGAACAGCGGCGCGGCCGCGGTGTGTTCACCGTCGGTGACGACGGCCAGGCGCGCATCCACCCAGGCGCCCCGCAGCTTGTGGGCGGTCAAGGCCGCGGCCACGATCTGGCTGCTCAGCACCTCGCCGGTCGCGGCCAGGGCATCGAGCCAACGCGGCGAGACTTCCTGCAACACGGCCAGCGCCGAAACCACCCGCTCCAGTTCATCGAACTCGCGATTGAGGGCCTCGACGACGGGCGCGCGCAGCGTCTCGTCGGAAATGACTTCCGACACCGTGAGGTGGCGCTTGCGCAGGTCCTGCAGGCTGGTGCGGGCGCCTTCGACATCACCTTCGCGGGCGAGCGCTGCGACACCGAGCAGGCGATCGGTGACGCCCGAGAGGGCCGACACCACCACCGCCGGGCCGCGCGCATCGCCGCCCTCGGTCTGCGCCTCGGCCTGCCGCTCGGCGCGGACCAGCGCGATCAGCCGTTCGATGGCGGCCCGGTCGGCCACCGACGTCCCGCCGAACTTCATCACCTTCATGTCACTTCACCACCCGGGGCTTTGGGGCTGGGGGGCCTGAGGGCTTGATCAGAAGAGCCCCTCTGCCTTCATCAACTCCGCATTCAAGATCGCCGCGCCGGCGGCGCCACGCACTGTATTGTGGCCCAGCGCGACGAACTTCGCCTGCATCACCGGGCACGCGCGCAAGCGGCCGATGGCCACGGCCATGCCGCCGCCCAGGTCGGCATCGAGCCGCGGCTGCGGCCGGTTGGGCGCGTCCATCAGGACGAGCGGCGGCTGCGGCGCGGTCGGCAGCTTCAGCTCCTGCGGCCGTCCCGAAAAGGTCCGGATCGCATGGGCCAGGTCTGCCAGCGAAGGCATCTGCTCAAAGTCCACCGACACCGTCATGGTGTGACCGTCGAGCACCGGCACGCGGTTGGTGTGCGCGCTGATCGCCGCGGCGTGCGGCGTGCGGCCGCCATTGCCGCCCAGGATCTTTTGCGTCTCGGTCTCCATCTTCTCTTCTTCGCCGCCAATGAACGGGACGACGTTGCCGAGAATGTCGAGCGAGGGCACGCCGGGGTAGCCGGCCCCGGACACGGCTTGCATGGTCGAGACAATCACCCGGCGAATGCCGAACTGGCAGAGCGGCGCCAGCGCCATGGCCAGGACCACGGTCGAGCAGTTCGGGTTGGTGACGATGGCGCCGGGCCAGCCCTTGGCGGCGCGTTGCTCGGGCAGGAGGGACAGATGGCCGGCGTTCACTTCGGGAATGAGCAGCGGGACCAGCGGATCCATGCGGAAGTTGCGCGCGTTGCTGACCACGATGTGGCCGGCGGCCGCGAACGCGCCCTCAATCTCGCCCGCGACCGACGCGTCGAGGCCCGAGAACACCAGCTTGGGTCCGCGGCCCGGCAGGCACGCCTCGACCACGCGGCCGGCCGATTCGTCCGGCATGGGGGTGGCCAGCCGCCACGGCGCCACCGATTTGTAGGTCTTGCCCTCGGACCGCTCGCTGGCGGCCAGCCAGGTCAGGCGGAACCACGGGTGCCGCGCCAACCGTGACACGAACTGCTGGCCGACCACACCGGTCGCGCCGAGGACGCCGACTTCGATCTGACTCATCGCTAATCCCTGAAAACAAAAAACCCGCCGGCGGATCAACCGCGGCGGGTGCGTGATTATACAACAGGAGATTCGGAGATCAGGAGACCTGCACTCTCAATTACAAAGTTCTTTAGCGATCCCGCTCGCCACGGTAAGATATCCCCAGTGCCAACCGGACGCCCCGACGCGCCGCCGACGTCCATCAGCGGGCACGCCGCCGACAACCTGACGTTCATCCGCCAGGCCATGGAGCGCAGCACCACCTTTACGGCGGTGCCGGGCCTGGGCGGGTGCGTGATGGGCGCCATTGCCCTGGCCGCCGCCCTCGTGGGGTCGTGGCAGCCGGCCAGCGAGCGGTGGCTGCTCACGTGGCTGGCCGCCGCGGCGCTGGCCTCGCTGGTGGGCATGGCCGCCATGGCGCGGAAGGCACTGCGCGCCGGCGCCCCCCTGACCGGCGCGCTCGCTCGGCGGTTTGCCGCCGGTCTCGCCGCGCCGCTTGTAGCGGGCGCCGCCATTACCTACGCGCTGTGGGCGGTCGGCCAGTACACGGTGATGGCGCCGGCGTGGCTGCTGCTCTACGGCGCGGGGTTGCTGACCGGCGGCATCGTCAGCGTGCCGGCGGTGCGATGGATTGGCGCGTGCTTCATGGCGTTCGGGATGCTCGCCGTCGTGACCCCGCCCGAGTGGGGCAACCTCTGGCTGGCCGCGGGTTTTGGCGGGCTGCAGATCGGCTTCGGCGTTTACATAGCGAGGAACCACGGTGGCTAAGAGCAACGCGGCACGCAAGCCCAGAATCGACACACCCGCGCAGCACGCGCACGCCCGGCCGGCCGCCGGGCGGCCGGTCAAGCCCGCCGGCGGCCTGGCCGCCGAACTCGATCGCCTGCTGCACGACCGCATGCGGCTGGGCATTGTCAGCGCGCTGGCGGCCAGCGACGACCTGTCGTTCTCGGACCTCAAGGCGGCGCTTGGCGCCACCGACGGCAACCTGAGCGTGCACGCGCGCAAGCTCGAGGATGCCGGCTACCTCTCCTGCAGCAAGAGTTTTGAAGGGCGCACGCCACGCACCGGCTACAAGCTGACCGCGGCCGGCCGCCGCGCGCTCGAGAAGTACCTGGACCACATGGACGCGATCATTCGCGCCACGCGAAAAGCCTAGCCCGGTGCGGCCGGGGACCAGTGATAGACTGAAAGCCCTCGAGCGGAGAGGTGTCCGAGTGGTTGAAGGAGCACGCTTAGAAAGCGTGTGTACAAGAAATTGTACCAAGGGTTCGAATCCCTTTCTCTCCGCCAGTTCATCGCTAGCGCGTCAGAACATCAGCCGCACCCCGCCGTTGACGGTGCGGCCGTCGAGCGGCGCCCACGCATCGACAGTCCAGCGCCCATCGGGCGCACGGTCTGGGCGCAGCAGCGGGTCCCACGTGGTCTGGCGCACGCCGGTCAGGTTCTCGCCGTTCACGAATATCCGCACGCGGCCGAACTGCTTCTCAGCCATCAGCCCCACGATCAGGTACGGCTCGCTCGTGGTGCGATACGGGTTGTGCTCGAGGCGCTGGACACCGGTGTAGTACCACTCGACGCCAACGCGGCCTACGTCCTCGCGCTCCCACATGCCGACCACGCCCGCACTGTGGCGGGGCGTCAGCGGCACGTCCTCGACCACCCCGCCCACCTGCTCGCGCGCGCGGACATAGGTGTAGCTGCCGGTCAACGAAAAGGGCGACCGACGCAACGTGCCCAACAGCTCCACGCCCGTGTTGTTCGTCGGCTCGGCCAGGTTCGTCAGCACCAGGCGGTTCTCGCCGTAGTCGACGTGGACGGGGTGGTTCACGCGCGAGTTGAAGAGCGTGAAGGTATACGACAGCGGGCCATCACTGCGGCTGATGTCGAACGACAGGCTCCGCCCTTCCTCGGCCTGGAGGGCGCCGGGAATCTGCAAGCGGGACAGGCCGGCGGCCTCGGTCTCTTCGGTCAGCGGCGACGGCCCGAAGAAGCCGGTGCCGGCCGACAGGCGCGCGTGCCACGCCCCCGCCCGCGCCAGCGCCGACACCCGCGGACTCACGAAGGTGCCGTATTCACTGTGATGATCCAGCCGCGCGCTCGCACTGATCGACATCCAGTCAGTCAGGGTCACATCGTCCTGCACGAACACGCCGGGCACGGTGTAGGTGAAGTCGAACTGCGGCAGGTCGGCCGCGCGATAGGCTTCGCGCTCGATCGCCGCGCCGACCACCCAGGTGTGCGTGCCGGCCGACCCGCGCAGCGTGACCTCGCCAAATACGGTGTCGTGGCGGTCGCGTTCGAGCGTCTCGCCGAACTGGTGGTCATGACGCTGCTGCGCGATGGCGGTGCGCGCGCTCAGCAGGAAGCGGTCCCTGACCAGCGTCCGGGCCACGGCGCCCGCGTCCCACCGCTCGGTGTCCAGCGCCTCGAGGTGCGGGCGTGCGCCAGAGGGCAGGCCCCGGCCAGGCATGGTGCCGCCAGTGCGATTCTCGATCGTCACGCCACTCGTGGCGAAGAAGCTGCTCCCCTTGCCGTTATCCCACGTCAGCCGCGGGCGCGCGACGCCGCGCGAGTAGCCCGGCAGGTCGGCCCAGGCATCGTCGTTCACGTCGGCCTGGTCCTGCCAATGACCACCGGCCAGCAGGGTGAAGCCCCAGCCACGCGACCACGGCTGGCCGAGCCACGCCACCGCGTCGGTGGCGCCACGGGTCGAGCGATTGAGCAGGAACTCCTGCTGGGCCTCAGCCGCCGGCCGCCGCGCGATCAGGTTGACCACGCCACCCATGGCGCCGGCGCCGTACAGCGAGGAGGCCACGCCCTTGATCACTTCCACCTGCGACAGGTCCATCGGCGGAATCTGCAGCAACGACAGCGCCCCGGCCTGTTCACCGAACAGCGGCAACCCGTCCGAGAGGAAGCGCGTGTAGCGGCCGCGCATGCCCTGGATGCGCACGCTGGCGGCGCCGAGCGACGGCGAGGTCGCCTGCACGCGCATGCCGCCCATCTCGTTCAACATCATGACGATGTCGCCGGGGGTCATCAGCATCTTCTCTTCGATCTCTTCGCGCTCGAGCACCTCGACGCGCATCGGCTGATCTTCGAGGCGCTTGCCGGTCCGCGTGGCCGACACCTCGACGAACTCCTCGACTTCCGGGACGGCTTCCTCGGCGGGCACCGGCGGAGCGGGCGTGGGCGGCCCCTGGGCGAACGCGGGAGACCCCGCCAGGACGACAAGCAAGAGGGCGAGACGCAGCACGCAACCATTGTCCGCCAGATGCGCTCGAGGGCCAACGCCCGGGCGGGCACGTCGTCCTGGCCAAGGCGGTCCTCCAGCGACTCGCGATAGCGGGTCCAGCAGGCGGATGCTGCTTCAGGCGCAGCCGCTGGCGAGGAACCTGGACTTTTTCGCCAGGCCGGCATCCCGGTGATACGCGAACACCAGGCCGCCGCCCCTGACGCGGTCGATCATCTCGCGGGCCACCTCGTTGCGGATGGCGGGACAACCCCAGCTCCGGCCGAGCCGGCCGGTGGCGCGCACGAACTGCTCACTCACATAGGGCGCGCCGTGCATCACGATGGCGCGCTCGCGCGCGCGATCGTTAATCCCCGGATCCAGGCCGTCGAGCCGCAGCGAGTATCCGTTCTTGCCGACGTAGGTGTCGTCGGTCTTGAACAGCCCCAGGCTCGTGCGATGCGTCTCGGGCTCGTTCGAAAACATGTCCGCGGTGAGCCCGCCGGTGCCCTGTCCGTGAGCGACCAGCTCCTCGTACAGCAACTCGCGGGTCCTCAAGTCGATCACCCACAGCCGTTCCTGGCTGGATGGCCGCGAGTAGTCGATCACCGTCAGTGTTTTCGGATTCGTCACCGCGCCCGTGCGAACGGCGCAACTCGCGGCGGTCAGGGCCAGCTCGAAGACATCGGACTCGAGTGAGCCGAGCGACGCGCCCGCGAAGTGTTCGCGCGAGAAAGTGACGTCATTGGCGGCCGAAGCGCTGCCCGCGGCCAGGGCCGCCGAGGCCAGGACGACGGCCAGGCAGGTCGAAAGGAGAGGCTGGGGATGCACGCCCGTGAAGCATACCAGCCGCCGGCCCGTTCGCTATCTCTGCGCTGAGCGGGTTTCCTCCAACCGGTCGTAGCGGTAGATGTCGGGCTGGAAATGCACCCCCCCGTTATCGTTCACCCACGAGGTGAAGTAGACGAGATGGATCGGGACCTTGTTCTTGAGCTTTACGTGCTTTTCCACGCCTGACTGCATGGCGGCAAACAGCCTCGGCTCGTCCCACTCCGGGAAGTCGCGGAGCACATACCTGGCCAGCTTTTCTGGTTCCTCCACGCGCACGCAGCCGTGACTGAAGGCGCGGCCCGGCTTCGCGAACAGGTCGTGGGCCGGCGTGTCATGCAGGTAGACGTGGTAGGAGTTGGGAAACAGGAACTTGACGTGGCCGAGCGCATTCCTGGCGCCAGGCCGCTGGCGGAACACCAGGCCTTCGAGCGCGCCGGCATCATCCCAATCCACGTCCGACGCGTTGACTGCCGTGACGCTTTCGCCCGACCGGCGCAACACTTCGATGTTCTGCCGCTCCAGGTACCCGGGATCCTTGGCCACCGCCGGCACGGTCTCGCCTTCGGCAATCGAGTCGGGGATATTCCAGTACGGACTGAGTACCACCGTCTCCATTTCGTCGCTGAAGATCGGCGTGTGGTGGCCGGGTTTGCCGACCACCACGCGGATGTCCATGACCACCTTGCCGTTCTCGCGCACCACGAGCATGAAGTGGGGGATGTTGACCATGAAGTAGCTGTCCCCAAGCTGGTCCGGCATCCAGCGCCAGCGCTGGAGATTGAGCGCCACCTGTTGAATGCGGCGGTCGAGCGGAACATTCAGCGCGGCCAGGGTGGCGGCATCGACGACGCCGGTGGCCTTGATGCCGTGGAGATTCTGGAATGCCTTCACCGCGGCCTCGACTTCGCCATCGAAACGATCGGACGGCTGCTCCGCCGCCTCCAGGTGACCGCTCGCCGCGAGGCGGTGCCGCAAGGCCATCACGCCCGCGCCCGATGCGCCGGGCTTCAACACCCCCTGCGGCACGCTGCCCCACCCGCCCTTCTCTTTCTGTCCATGCAGATCGTCCAGCGCCTTCTGCAGCGCCGCGTACTCAGGATGTGGCGGCCGCAGCGACTCAATCCACTCCAGCGGATCGTCGAGCGCCTGGTTGAAGGTGGCGACGTAGTCGGGTGCGGTGCGATGCGCTTTCCAGCTCCCGTCGGCCGATTTGGGCACGGTGCGCCCGATGGCGACATCGCGGCCGAACGCGAACAGCGCTGCCGTCATGCGTACGTCGAACTCGGCGACGCGCTGCAGGAGTTCCGGCGACTGCTGGTCGAGGTCGTCCACGGCCTGGCTCATGGCCAGCAAATCGGCGGCGCCGTAATCGTCGGCATCGAACCCGTGCTGGCGCGCGGTGCCAAGCGCCGTGAGCGCGTCCGCGGCATTTTCCGTGGGCCTGCGGTTATTCACCCAGGCCGGCCGCTCGGCACGTCGTGTGTAGAAGGCGCGTAGATCTGTCCAAACCGCCGGCCCGGCCGGGGGAAGGGGTTGCCCACCGAGGAGCTGCCTGAGGGCGGGCGTGACTTCATGCTCGGCGGCCGCACCGGTGCAGCCCGCCGCCATGACACAGGTGGCGAGTACCGCCGACACCATCAACGGAACAACGATGCGCACACCGTGAACACCAGCAACGGTTGTGCCACCGGGTATGCTTTTTCCATGACATGGCTGGCCCAAGGGGCCCGGTGGCCCAGAAAAGCCTGCGCGCGATGAAGAAGGGCGACCCGTCGCGTCCGGCTTTAGCCGGACCTTCCCACCGAGTCGAGTTCGTCCCATCGCGCCATGGCCGCGAGAAGCTCCTGCTCCACCTCCTCAACGCGCGCCATCGTCTGCTTGATGGCGTCGGCGCCGTCCTTGTAGAACTCGGGCCGCGCGATCGCGTCCTGGAGTTGCTGCTGCTCCGACTCGAGCGCCGCGATGCGCCTGGGCAGGTCGGCGTATTCCTTCTCTTCCTTGAAGGTGCGCTTCTTCGACTTTGCGGTCGGTGCCGGGTTCCTTGGCGGGGCCGAGCCTTTAGGCTCGGCCACTGGCGGGCGAGCCTGAAGGCTCGCCCCTACGGCTGTTTTCGGTGGCGCCAGCTTCGACTGTCGCAGCCAATCCTCGTAGCCCCCGACATACTCCTGGACCTTGCCGTTCCCTTCGAACGCCAGCGTGCTGGTCACCACGTTATCGAGGAAGCGGCGATCGTGGCTGACCAGCAGCAGCGTGCCGGACCACTCCACCAGCTGCGCCTCGAGCAGTTCCAGCGTTTCGAGGTCGAGGTCGTTGGTCGGCTCGTCGAGCACCAGCACGTTGGCGGGGCGGGTAAAGAGCCGCGCCAGCAACAGGCGGTTGCGTTCGCCGCCCGACAGCGCGCGCACCGGCGAGCGCGCCCGCTCGGGCGAGAACAGGAAATCGGCCAGGTAGCCGTGCACGTGCTTGGGCACGCCGTTCACGGTCACGGTGTCGGCGCCGTCGCCGACGGTTTCCACCACTGACCGGTCGGGATCGAGCTGCTCGCGCTGCTGATCGTAGTACGCCACCTGCACGTTGGCGCCGCGCCTGACCTCGCCCGCCTGCGGCGGCATCTCACCGAGCAGCAACCGGAGCAGGGTGGTCTTGCCGGCGCCGTTGGGGCCGATCAAGCCGATGCGATCGCCGCGCATCACCCGCAGCGACAGATCCTTCACCACCGGCGACGCGCCGAATGCATGGCTCAGGCCCCTGGCCTCGAACACCATCTTGCCCGAGGCGTCGGCCTGGTCCACCTGCATGCGGACGTTGCCCATTTGCGCCCGGCGCGCGGCGCGTTCGGCGCGCATGGCCATCAGCGCCTTGACGCGGCCTTCGTCGCGGGTGCGGCGCGCCTTGACGCCGCGGCGCAGCCAGACTTCCTCCTGCGCCATCTTCTTGTCGAACTTGGCGTTGGCCAGCTCCTCGTTGGCCAGCCACTCTTCCTTCTTGCGCTCGAAGGTGGCGTAGTTGCCCGGCCACGAGGTCAGCATGCCGCGATCGATCTCGACAATGCGGGTCGCGACCTTCTCCAGGAAGGTGCGGTCGTGCGTGACGAAGATCACGGCGCCCGCATACTCCATCAGGAACGTCTCGAGCCACTCGATGGCCTCGATGTCGAGGTGATTGGTCGGCTCGTCGAGCAGCAGCACGTCGGGCTGGCTGACCAGCGCGCGCGCCAGCAGCACGCGGCGCTTCCACCCGCCCGACAGGGTGTCGACGATCGCTTCCGACGGCAGCCCCAGCTTGGTGACGATCAGTTCGACCCGCTGCTCCAGGCTCCAGCCATCACGCTCTTCGAGCTCGTGCTGGTAGTTACCGAGCCGGGTCATGGCCGCTTCGCTGTAGTCGGTCGCGACTTCAACCGCGGCATGGTGGTAGTTCGCGATCAACTCGCCCAAGTCGCCGAGGCCGTCGGCAATGACGTCGAACACCGGTTTGTTGGCCGACAGCGGGACGTCCTGCACCAGGCGGGCAATGCGCGCGCCGGGCTGCGTCCACACCGTGCCGGCATCCGGCTTCAGCTCGCCGCCAATGATCTGCATCAGCGTGGACTTGCCGGTGCCGTTGCGGCCGATGATGGCAATGCGTTCGCCTGGCTCCACCTGGAGGGCGGCCTTGTCGAGCAGCGGCAAGTGGCCGTAGGCGTGGGAGATCTGGTCGAGGACAACTAGTGGCATTGGATGAACCTCCTAGCGTACCAGCAATGGCGGCGCTGGGGTATTCTCATCGCATGACCAAACGCGTTCTTGTTGTCCTGGCCCTCGCCTCCCTGGTCTCGCCGGTCCACGCGCAGGCCCCAGCCGCCCACACCGCGATCGAGGCCGAGACGTTGCAGCATTTCCAGGGGCTGCTCAAGGTCGATACGCAGAGCCCGCCCGGTAACGAGACCCGCGCGGTCGAGTACCTCAAGCAGGTGCTCGACCAGGAAGGCATTCCCTACCAGGTGTTTGCCAAGGACCCGCAGCGCGCCAACCTGGTGGTGCGCATCAAGGGCAACGGCAAGAAGCGCCCGATCCTGCTGATGGGCCACACCGACGTCGTCACCGTGGACGAGAAGAAGTGGACGTTCCCGCCGTTTGGCGCGGTCCGCGACGGTGGCTACGTGTATGGCCGCGGCGCGGTGGACGACAAGGACAACCTCGCGGCGGCGCTGATGGTCATTCTCCGGCTGCATCGCGACCGCACGCCGCTCGATCGGGACGTGATCCTGCTGGCCGAGGCCGGTGAGGAAGGCGCGCCCGACATCGGCGCCCAGTTCATGGCCGACGAGCACCTCGACGCGATCAACGCCGAGTTCTGCCTGGCCGAGGGCGGCGGCGTGGTCCGTCGCGGCGGCCAGGTGGTGCAGGCCAATGTCGGCACCACCGAAAAGGAGCCGCGGTTCGTCGAGCTCGTCGCGCGCGGGCCCGCCGGCCATGGCTCGGTGCCGTCGCGCGGCAACGCCGTGACGAAGCTGTCGGCCGCGGTCGGCAAGGTTGCCGAGTGGACGCCGCCGCTGCGCATCAACGAAACCACCGGCGCCTACTTCAAGAAGCTGGCGACGATGGTGCCGGCCGACATCGCGCAGCAGTACAAGGATGTGCTCAGCCCCGATCCGAAGTTGTCGAAGCCGGCCGCCGACTGGCTGCTCGACAACCAGCCGAATCACTGGTCGATGCTCCACACCTCGCTCGTGCCGACCATCGTTGGCGGCGGCTTCCGCTACAACGTGATTCCGTCGGAAGCCAAGGCGACCATCGACGTGCGCCTGCATCCCGACGAGGATCAGGAGGCCTTCCTCGACCAGGTCCGCAAGGTGATCAACGATCCCAGCGTCGAGGTGCGATGGGGCCGCGAGCGGTATCGTCCGGCCGGCGGCTCGAAGATCGACACCGAGGCGTTCACGGCGATCGAAGCCCAGGTCAAGAAGCACTACAACACCGTGGTGCTGCCGACCATGGGCACCGGCGCCACCGACATGTCGAACATCCGGGCCAAGGGCATCCAGTGCTACGGCATCGGTCCGGCCATCGATACGGAAGACGGCCCCAAGGGCTTCGGTGCGCACAGCGACCAGGAGCGCATTCTCGAGAGCGAACTGCACCGCTTCGTGCGCTTCAACTACGACCTCGTCTTGGAGCTGGCCCGCGCCCGATGAACCACGGCTGGTCTTATCGAGAACAAGTCGGGCCGGCGGCGTCCGGCCTGACCGTTCTCGACTACCTGGCGGCCACCCGGCGGCACTCGACCCTGGCGGAGTGGGCCGGCCGGTTCGATCGCGCCGAGATCGAGGTCAACGGCGTCGGCGCGGCCGCCTCCTTCGTCCTGCAACGCGGCCACACCGTGGTGTGGCATCGGCCGCCTTGGCACGAACCGGCCGTGCCGACCGCGTTCGCGATCGTCCATGAAGACGACAGCCTGATCGCCGTGGACAAGCCGAGCGGCTTGCCGACCATGCCGGCTGGCGGGTTCCTCGAACACACGCTGATGAACCTGCTGCGGCGACAGTTTCCAGAAGCGAGCCCGCTGCATCGCCTCGGCCGTTGCACTTCCGGACTGGTGCTGTTTGCGCGAACCCGCGCGGCCGGGGCGGCACTGGCCAAGGCGTGGCGCGACCACGAGGTCAAGAAGACCTATCGCGCGCTCGCCACTGGCGTGGCCCACGCCGACCGGATCGAGATTGACGCTGGCATTGGCCCGGTGCCACACCCGCAACTGGGCCGCGTGCACGCGGCGTCGGCCGACGGCAAAGCCTCGCACAGCGTGGTGACGGTGCTCGAACGCCGCGCCGATCACACGCTCTGCAGCGTCGCGATCACCACGGGCCGGCCGCACCAGATCCGGATCCACCTGGCCTGCGCCGGGCATCCCCTGGTGGGCGATCCGCTCTATGACGTGGGCGGGGCGATCCTGGCGAGTCCCGGCTTGCCGGGCGACGGCGGCTACCTCTTGCACGCCGAACACCTGGCGTTTGGCCACCCCATGACAGGCGCCGCCATGCACCTGACGGCGCGCCCGCCACTCGCTCTGCTCACACGCGCTGGCGCCTGACGCAGGTCCAAGGACAGCCACAGATTACGCCGACCACACAGATTCAAATCAGGCCGAAGGCCGGCGCGGGTCCTCGTGTCTCTGTGTGAATCTGCGGAATCGGTGGCCCGGCAAGACCGGCGCGGGCCCGACCGGTCAAGCCCATGGCCGCCGGCATCTCCCGGTGGGACCTCGACACTAAGCGGTGGCTGTTCTGCCGCGGCCCCGGCGCCACCAGGTGAGCAGGCCGGTCACGAACAACACGGCCGGTGCCAGGCCGAACAGGAACCACATCACGCGGCCCGCCTGGCCGCCGATACCGCCCACATGCCAAGGGGTCATCCGCGCTATCAGCGCATCGCCCCACGACCGTGGCGCAGCGGTGGCGGCGATCCTTTCGCCGCTGTATTGATCGAGGTAAATCGGCGTCAGCTCCACACTGGCCGGTGTCGGGCTGCGCTCGGCGAACATCACCAGGAAGGCGCCGCGTGCGCCGAATGGCAGGACCACGCGCGCGACCGGCTGGCCTGGCGCGAAGGACCTGGCGCGATCGAGCATCTGCGGCCACGACGGCGTGGGATTCCCAGACGGCGTACCGGACTGCGGTGATCGCATCGCGGTAACCGGCGACAGCCTGTTCACCACTGAGCGAAAGCCCGCGGGGAACACCAACGACCACCCCGTGACGGCGAACATCAGGATGAACGCGACACTCCACGCGCCAATGGCGCGATGCAGCGCCCACGTGATGCGCCGGGCATCGCGCCTGAAGTCGATCACGAACCCGCGACGCCAGGCCGCAGTTCCGGGCCACCAGATCACAACCCCGGTGGCGCAGAGGATCAGGATGCCGAACGCACCAAGCCCGTTAATCAGGCGGCCCGTGCGCCCCCCCAGCAGGTTGTAATGCAGTTGTTGCAGGTTGTGGATCACCGGATGCGCCGGCAGTTCGCCAAGCACCGCGGTCGTCACCGGGTCGATCAGCACGGTGCGAAACTCGGCGCCGCGCGTGACATACGCCAGGTAGGTCGGCCTCACCGTGGTCGGCGCATCCACGCCGGACAATCGGTGCTGGGGGTAGGCCTGGCGGACGCTCTCCATCACGGCCACCGGATCCGCGAGCGGGCCGGCGGCGCCGGGGGTGAAGAGGTGCGGATGCAGCGCCCGCTGCAGGTCGATGCGAAACACGAGCGCTGCCCCAGTAAGGCAGATGATCGCGACGTACAGCCCCGTCAGCAGCCCGAGCCAGAGATGGAGCTGAAAGAGCAGGCGCCTCATGGCTACCGCGCGCCGAAGGTGAACCGCGCGCCGGCCATCACCGTTCGCGGCATGGCGGGGTAACCCAGCACGCTTTCGTACGCCTGGTCGGCGACGTTCTCGCCGCGCACGTAGAACGTGACGAGTTGGTGGACCCGCAGGTCGAGGCCGAGGCTGACGACGAGGTAGCCGGGATTGACCGTGAGGTCGGTGGTGACGGGCGTCGGCCGCGCGGCATTCGGCACGGTGCGTAACCCCAGGAAGCTGTGGTCATGGCGATCGCCCGTGACCCGCGCGCCGGCGTTCACCGACACGCGATCGCGGACCCAGGCGGCGCGCACATGGCCCGAGTGTTGCGGCCGGCGCAACAGCGGCTGGCCGGGCTGGAACTGCTGGCTGGTGCTGACGTTGGTGACGACGCGGTGGTCCACATGCGTGTAGCTGGCCGACGCCGTCAGGCCCGCCACCGGCCGTTGCAGCGCCCACTCCAGTTCCCACCCGTCGGCCTTCGAGCCGTCGATGTTGATGTACTCGGGAATGCCGTCACCGGAGATCCCGCCGCGATAGGCAATTTGATCGGTGTAGTCGTTGTTGAAGTAGGTCACCAGCGCGCGGAACCGCTGATCGGCAAAGGTCGCCTCCAGCCCCAGGTCGCTGGTGCGCGCGCGCTCCACCTTCAGGTCCGGCGCCGGGTCGGTGAACGGCCCGCCGAAGCGCTCGCCGAGCGACGGCGACTTGATGCCGTGGCCGAGATTACCGGCCACCTTGAGCGACGACACCACGCCGTTCCTCGAGGGCACGAGATAGCCGCCGGCCGACAGCTTGGGACTGAAGAATGACGAACCGTCCTTGCGGTCGAACCGGCCGCCGGCCGTGGCGAACCAGCGATCGCGGGCACTGAACTGTTGCTGGGCAAACACCGCTTGGTTGTCGAACTGCACCCCGGCCACCAGCACGTTGATCTCGCGCTCCCATTCGTAGCCCGCGCTGAAGCGCTGACCCGCCCACGCATAATCGGCCTGGTAGCGCAACGCCGGCCGCGCCAACTCTGACTTGCTGGTGTACGGGAAGTTCGCCGACTGCCGCGAAGCCAGGAACTGGCCGGGCCCCGGCGAGGCGCCGGCCGCCACCAGCGTCGCAAACTCCGCCGCCTCCACCAGCCGCACCAGGCGCGTGCCATTCGGATAGATCGCGTTCGGTGTGCCCGCGAGCACCGCGTAGGTCGCAAACGCGGGGTCGGCAATGGTGTCGGCCGACTCGCTCGCATACCGGAAGTAGTTGAAGCTCGCGGTACCCGTCAACCGGGCGCCGATGGCGTGCGTCAGGTCAACGTGACCGGAGCGATCGCGCGTGTTGTAGACGCCACCGGTATTGCGGGCGCCATAGACAATGGCCCCGACCGACTTGCCGGCGGCCGTCGTCGAGCGCACGCCCGCGCGTAGCGCGACGCGGGGGCTGAAGCTGGCGCCGGCGCCGGCGTCGAACGCCGTCTGCGCGAACTCATCATCTTCCGGCAGCAGCTCGGCAAAGGCGCCGCCCGACTGGCGGCGGGACAGGCCACCCGAGTAATCGACGCGGCTGGCGGCGCCGCCCATCACCCGCGCGTCGCCGCGGAAGGCGCCGAACGAACCGCCCTCGGCCGAGCCCGACAGCTGCGGCCGGTCGGCGGCCCCGCTTCGCCGGGTGAAGATCTGCACCACCGCACCCATGGCATCCGACCCCCACAGGGCCGATTGCGCGCCTCGCACCACTTCGACGCGATCGATCGCGGCGGCGCTGATGCGGCTGAAGTCGAAGACGCCGCCGCTCTGGTTGACGCGCACGCCGTCGATCAGCACCAGGTTGTAGTCCGACTCGCCGCCGCGCGTGAACATGGACGTCACCGCCCCTTCGCGGCCGATGCTTTCGACGTGCGCCCCGGGCACGAACCGCACCACGTCGGCCAGCGACGAGACGCCGAGCGCGTCGAGATCGGCGCGGGCAAACGACGTCACCGACTCGGTGAGGGCGGCACGGCTTTCGGCGACGCGCGACGCGGTCACCACCAGCGAGTCGGACACGCCCCCCGCCTGCAGCGTGAGGTCCTGTGTCACGAGCGTATCGCTGCCGGCGAGCGCCAGTACCTGGTCGGCAAATCCATCGCGAGCCACGCGCAGTTCGACCGGCACACCGGCCGGCACGCTGACACGAAACCAGCCATCGGCACCGGTCGTGACCCGCGAAAACGACCGTCCAGCGACGAACGCCTCGACCGTGGCCCCAGGCACCACGGCGGCGGAGGAGTCTGAGACCACCCCTTGGATGGTTACACCCTGGTCGATGTGGCGTCCGGCTTTGGCCGGACCGATGGCGACGCTGAAAATGAACAGGAACAGGAGTACAGATCGAAACGGCAGTCGCATGACGGTTGCCTCCCCGGGCAAGTCGATGGATGAGGCTTGGGGCAGGTCTCCTGGCTCGGAGGATGCAGCGTGCGCTGCCACCCGCTTCACCTTCCCCGGCAACATGCCGAGTGGTTGAACGAAGCGGGCGTTGCTTCCTTACAGTGGCGGGACCGCGCCGGTGTCGCACCGGACTTCCCTGTTAGGCCCTACGTGGGCACCCTAAGCCCGATGGTTATACCACGCCCGAAGTGAGCGCCGGGCAGCACCCTCGCGTGACCCTGGTCGCCAGCGTCATCGTTCGGCGCTCCCTTCGCCGACACCCTGACGCGTCGCCACGAACCATCCGGCATCGGGCCGGCGTCCTACACGACATGAAAGCCATCTGGAAGGGCGCCATCATCGCCGAAAGCGACGACACCGTCGTCGTCGAGGGCAATCACTACTTCCCCGCCGACGCGGTCAAGTCCGCCCACATCCGGCCAAGCGCCACCACGACCACCTGCGGGTGGAAGGGACTGGCCTCGTATTACACCATCACCGTCAACGGGCTCGACAATCCCGACGCCGCGTGGTTTTACGCCACGCCGAAACCCGAGGCCGCGCGGATCAAGGGCCGGGTGGCGTTCTGGAAGGGCGTGTCGGTTCAGCCATGAAACGGTTTATCAAGGAGACGCGGATTGCCGCGCCTCCGGCACAGGTATTTGCCTTCCACGAGAGCCCGAACGCGCTCACGGCGCTGATTCCCCCGTGGGAACGCATGCGCGTGGCCGAGTCGAGCGGTTCGCTCGTCCCGGGAAGCCGCGTGGTTCTCAAGGGCCGCATCGCGGGCATCATCCCGGTGCGATGGGTGGCTGTTCATACGGTCTATGCGCCTCCTCATCTGTTCGCCGATCGCCAGGAATCGGGCCCCTTCGCCATGTGGGAACACCGCCATGAGTTCCTCGATGACCGGGCGGGCGGCACGATCCTGCGGGATGAGGTGGACTACGCGCTGCCGCTCGGCGCGCTGGGCCGGTGGGTGGCGGGCCGGTTCGTCGAGCGGCAGATCGCGCGCATGTTCGCGTATCGCCACGAGACGACGAAGCGGATCGTCGAATCGGGCCAGACCGCTGGGACCCTCAAGTAGGCCGCTGCGGTAAGCGCGGCACGAAGCGGCCCGACCGCAATCCACCACCGCCGGCGGCACGCGCTATACTGACTAGCCCTTGATCGCATTTGCCAACATCAACAAGCAGTACGGCAAGCAGCTGCTCTTCGTCGAGGCCAGCTTCCAGCTCAACCCGGGTGAGAAAGTGGGGCTGGTCGGGCCCAACGGCGCCGGCAAGACCACGATTTTCCGCATGATCGTGGGCGAAGAGGCCCCCGACGAAGGCGACGTCAGCGTGCCCAAGAAGCTGACCATCGGCTACTTCCGCCAGGACGTCGAAGAGATGTCGGGCCGCTCGGTGCTGGACGAGGCCATTGCCGGCAGCGGCCGGGCCGGCGACCTGCACCACGAGCTCGAAGAGTTGCAGCACGCGATGGGCGACCCGGCCCGCGCCGCTGACATGGACAAGATTCTCGCCCGCTTCGGCGAGGTGCAGGAGGAGTACGACCACCTGGGCGGCTACGCGCTCGAGAGCCAGGCCCGCGAAGTGCTGCACGGACTCGGTTTTGACGATGAGCGGATTGACGGCGACGTCGGCGCGCTGTCGGGCGGCTGGAAGATGCGCGTGGCGATGGCCCGCGTGCTGCTCGGCAAGCCCGACGTGCTGTTGATGGACGAGCCGACCAACCACCTCGACCTCGAATCGATCATCTGGCTCGAGAGCTTCCTCAAGGCGCACGAGGGCGCGCTGCTCATGACCTCGCACGATCGCGAGTTCATGAACCGCATCGTCACCAAGATTGCCGAGATCGACAGCGGCGAGATCACCGCCTACTCCGGCGACTACGACTTTTACGAGCGCGAACGCGCCACGCGCGAGGCCAACAAGGAGGCCGCATATGCGCGCCAGCAGTCGATGCTGGCCAAGGAACAGCGCTTCATCGAGCGCTTCAAGACCCACGCCGCCAAGGCGGCGCAGGTGCAGAGCCGCATCAAGGCGCTCGACAAGATCGAGAAGCTCGAGTTGCCCAAGCAACGTGTCGTCGTGAAGTTCACCTTCAGGGATCCGCCCCGCTCGGGCGACCAGGTCGCCGTGATCGAGGGCCTGGGCAAGGCCTACGGCAAGCGCGTGATCTACGAGGACTTCAACCTGACGATTCGCCGCGGCGAGCGCTGGGCGGTGATGGGCAGGAACGGCGCCGGCAAGACGACGCTGCTCAAGATGCTGGCGGGGGCACTGGCGCCCGATGCCGGCGACGTGCGGCTGGGCGCCAGTCTCAAGATGGGCTACTTCGCCCAGCAGTCGCTCGACACGATGGCCGCCGAGCTCACGGTGTTCGAGCAGCTCCAGAAGGATTTCCCTCGCGAGGGCATCGGCGCGTTGCGCTCGCTCGCCGGCGCCTTTCAGTTCTCGGGGGACGACGTCGACAAGAGGATTCGGGCGCTCTCGGGCGGCGAGAAGTCACGACTGGCGATGGCGCGGATGCTGTTCGATCCCCCCAACTTCCTCGTGCTCGACGAACCGACCAACCACCTCGATCTCGCCACCAAGGAGATGCTGGTCGATTCGCTGAAGGCGTTCGAGGGCACGATGATCTTCGTGTCGCACGACCGCGCCTTCCTGCGTGGCATCAGCAATCGCGTGCTGGAACTCGGCGGCGAAACCGGCACGGACGCCCACCCCCACGCCTACCCGGGGTCGTACGTCGAGTACGTCGAACGCACCGGCCACGAGGCGCCCGGCATTCACACCTGATCAGCCCGGCGGGCCGTTATAATGCCCGGCATGGACCAGCGCACACCGGGACGGCGTTCGTTAGTGACAGGCATGGGAGCGGCCGCGGCTGCCATGGCGTTGACAGGCACGCGGGCCGGCGCCCAGTCGCCAGCTCCGGCGCCGGCTACCGGTTTCACGCCTGCCCGCCACGACCAGGACGCGTGGCTGGACAAGCTTCCCGGCAAGCACCGGATGGTGCTCGACGTCACGACCGCCAACGGCGTCCCCGAGGCGCTCGGCTTTGCCACCAACCTCTTCAACGGCAACAAGAGCGGTTACGACCTGAACGACGCCGACCTGGCGATGGTGATCTGCCTGCGGCACTTCGCGACGGTCTTTGCCTTCACCGATCCCATCTGGGCGAAGCACGGCAAGGCCCTGGCCGACGCGGTGAAGTACACCGCGCGAGCCACCGACCTGCCGGACACCAACCCCTACAACGCCGCGCCGCGCCGCGCGTTGGACGCGCTCGCCAAGCGGGGCGTGCACTTCATGGTGTGCGACACGGCCAGCCATCGTTTTGCCCGCATGCTCGCCGGCAGCGGCGACGGCGAGGCGGTCTACAAGGACATGGCCGCGAACATGATTCCCGGCAGCCGGTTCATGCCGGCTGGCGTCGTCGGGACGACGCGCGCGCAAGAGTACGGTTACAGCCTGTTGTTCGTCGGCTAGCTCCCCGTTCGTCTCGTATCCGTCGTTAACCCGTCCGCATGAGGGGGTCCCATGGATTCGATTGAGCGTCGTGGTTTTCTCGGTCGAGTGATCGGTGCGGCGTCGGCGTTCGGTGTGTCGTTGAGCACGCCCCTGGCGGCCTCGGCCCAGGCGCCGGCCACCGATGGCTGGCTCGCCGAGGTCAAGGGCACGCACCGCTGTTTCTTCGATGTGCCGAAGCACATGAACGGCGTCGGACTGCTGCACATCCTCAACTACCTGAATACCTATGCGGCGGCGTACCCGGCGACACCGGGTTCGGTGGGCGCGGTGTCGTCGTTTTATGGCATCGGCCCGGGCGCCAGCTTGCCGCTGGCGTTTAACGATGCCATGTGGACCAAGTACGGGTTGAGCGAGTACACCGGCTTGAAGGACGCCACCGGCAAGCCGTACGCGCGCAATCCCTTCCATCGGCCGACCGCGGGCGAGCTGCACCTGCTGATGCAGGCCATGCAGACGCCGACCATTCCGATGTTCGCCGGCGCCTTGCCGGCGCTTGGCATCGAGAGCCTGCAGAAGATGGGTACCAAGTTCCTGATGTGCAATAACGCGTTCGGTGCGTGGTGCGCCGAGCTTGAAGCGCGCGGTAAGGGCGCCGCGGCCGACATCCAGAAGGAACTGGGCGCCAACCTGTTGCCGGGCGTCACGATCGTGCCGGCCATGGTGATCGCCATCGAGCAAGCACAGGCCGCCGGCATCGCCTACAACCGGCAGTGAGAGGGTGACAAAGCCATGATTGCCGGCTTGAAACCACTGCGCTCGATGGCTGCCGCCGTGCTGATGCCTGCGCCTGTGGTGACACAGGCGCAGGCTCCGTCGGCCGCGGCGCTGATCGCCGACGCCGTGCACGTGCTGCCGGCCGACCTGCGCGCCGGCGCGACGGTGGCGACCTACGACGCCGCGACCGGCGGCCGCGGTGAAGGCCGGCACGTTGCCACCCGGCGCACCCGCCATGATGTTGTATCGCGGCTACCCCAAGCGCGATCGCATCCAGAACCTCTGGGTGATCTCGCTGCCGAACCGCACGCCCGAATCGGTGGGGGTGTCGATCGACAGCCAGCGCGACGAGGCGCTCAAGGGCCAGGGCGTGCCCTGGCTGATGCTCCCGGGCACGCCGGGCGCGCACCTCATGATCCCGATCAACAAGTAGCGTGACCGAGATCGCCCAACACCGTGCCGTGCCCAGGGTGGATACCACCCTGGTACACGCCCACGGCATCGCCGCGCTGGTGACGCTGCTGATTTCAGTCGCGTGCGGCATCATCGTCGCCTTCCAGTTGCTGTATCCCGATCTCGGCGCCGGCACGCCGTGGCTCAGCTGGGGGCGCCTGCGCTACGCCCACACTCAGGGCATCATGCTCGGCTGGCTCGGCAACGCGTTCTTCGCCTTCCTGTATCACGCGGTGCCGATCCTGAGCGGCCGTCCGGTCACGAGCGCGCGGCTCGGCCGCTGGTTGTTCGCGGTGTGGAATTTCGCGGTGATGCTGCCGGGCTGGGTGCTGGTGCTGGCCGGGGTGAGCCAACCGCTCGAATGGGCCGAGTTCCCCTGGGCGGTTGACGCCATCGTCGTGGTCGCCCTGGTGATGGCGGCGGTGCAGTTCCTGCCGCCGTTCTTCGCGCGCGGGCTCGAGTCTCTCTACGTCTCGAGCTGGTACATCATCGGCGCGCTGGTGTTCACGCTGCTCTCGTACCCGATGGGCAACCTCGTGCCCGAGTACGTGGCCGGCGCGGCCGGCGCGGCTTTCAGCGGCTTGTGGATTCACGACGCCGTCGGGTTGTTCGTCACGCCGCTCGCGCTGGCGATCATCTACTTTGTCATCCCCGCGGCCACCCGGCGGCCGATTTACAGCCACTTCCTGTCGATGCTCGGGTTCTGGTTGTTGTTCTTCCTGTATCCGCTCAACGGCACGCATCACTACGTGTTCTCGGTGATCCCGATGTCGGCGCAGCTGGCCGCCATCACGGCGTCGGCGCTGCTCGGGGTGACGGTGATCATCGTCGTCGCCAATTTACTGTTGTCGCTGCGCGGCGCCGGCGTGATTCCCAAGGACCCTGGCTTGCGGTTCGTGGCGACCGGCACCTACTTCTACCTGATCGTCAGCATCCAGGGTTCGATGCAAGCGCAGATGGCGGTCAACCAGGCCGTGCACTTCACCGACTGGGTGGTGGCGCATTCGCACCTGGCCATGCTCGGGTTCGCGTCGTTCGCCGCCGCCGGCGGGCTGGTGCATGCGTGGCAACGAATCCCCTGGGCGCGCTACAGCGCCCGCGCCATCAACCACGCCTACTGGCTGCTGGTGGCGGGACTGCTGTTGATGGTGGTGGACCTGACCATCGCCGGACTGGTGCAGGGGCGGCTGTGGGCTGACGGCGCACCGTGGATCGAATCGGTGCAGGCATCGCGCGTCTACTGGGTGATTCGCGCGCATGGCGCCTCGTGGCTGCTCGCGGGTGGATTCATCTCGCTGCTGGTGGGCCTCACCACGGGACCGCGGGGTGGCGGCTGGCAGGCGGTGGAAGACAGCATTGGCGCCGCGCCGATTGAACAGGTGGCGCCGAAGCTGGTGCCGCTCGCGGGAGGTGCCGCATGAGCGCCGGCCGTGCGGTGCGAAAGGCCTACCTGGTGGCCAGCGTGGCCGGTGTGGCGTTCTTCGTCATGTCGGTCGGGCTGCTCGGCGTGTGGCCGCGACGCGTGATCGACGCGCAGACGGTGGCCATGTCGCCGGCCCACCCGCTGGGGCTGAGCGAGAGCGCGCGACGCGGCCGCGCCATTTACGCCCGCGAGGGCTGCGCCTATTGCCACACCCAGCAGATCCGCTACCTGCACACCGACATGGCGCGGTTTGGCGCGCCGACACTGGCGTGGGAGACGCAGTTCGACTATCCCCACCTGTGGGGCACGCGCCGCATCGGCCCGGACCTGTCACGGACCGCGGGCACGCGTTCGGCCGACTGGCACTTCGCGCATTTGTTTGCGCCCCGATCGATCGTCTCGCCGTCGGTGATGCCGGCCTACCCGGCCCTGTTCGACGGCGCTGCCGATCGGCCCCGCCAGGAGGCCCGCGACCTGCTCGCGTACCTGGAATCCCTCGGCCTCGCCCGCGATCTGGCCGGCCCCGAAGGCGAGGCCCACGCCCGCGCGGCGTGCAATTGCGCGGACGATGAAATGCGGCAGATGGCGTTTGAGGGCCCGGTCAACGCGCACCCGGCGAAGACGCGGCGGCACGGCGACGTGCCGGTGCTGGCGCCGTCAACCGACCTGACCCGCGGCCAACAGCTCTACGCCGATCACTGCGCCAGTTGCCATGGCGCCACGGGCGCCGGCGACGGCCCCGGCGCGGCGGCGTTGCGCCCGCGACCCGCCAACCTAATTGAACACCAATACAGCAACCGCCGTGTGGCCGAGGCGTTGTGGCAGGGCGTGCCCGGCACCGCCATGCCGGCGTGGCGCGATTACCCTCTCGACGATCTGGCCGCGCTGGCGGCCAGCGTACGCACGCTGGCGGCGGTACGCGAAGAGCCCGCACTGCCGGCGCACCTCGCCGAGATCGGCGAGCGGGTCTACGCTGCCAATTGCGCGCAGTGCCACGGCGCCGACGGCGATGGCCGGGGCACGGCCGCCGACGCCCTGCCCATGGCGCCCACCAACTTCCGCGCGCAGCGGCCAACCCTCAATCACAGCCTGCAGGCGCTGCGCCGCGGCGTGGAGGGTACGCCGATGGCGCCGTGGAGCGGGCGCCTGGGCACGGACGAGATGCTGGCCGTCGCCCACTACGTGCGCGGCCTCTACGGCGGGGACCCCCAATGATCACCAACCTCATCGTCGGCGCCTCGCTGGCGTTCGCGGTGGCCTTTGTGGCCGCATGGTGGCTCCGGCCCGGCCTGCGGACGTGGATCGAGCGGCCCAAGCACCAGTTCCACGACGCCGTGCGGGGTTATGATCGCGCGCAGCATCCGGACCACCCGTCCGGGGGGAGCCACTCCGCATGACGACCCACGACGAGCGCCCCGACCGCCGCGGCCTGGCCGCGATCGGCCTGGTGTGCGCCGCCGTCGGCGCCGCCGTCATCGGTCTCACGTTGTATTTCGTCGAACGGCCCGCGGCAGAAGCGGGCACGGTCCCGCCGATCGCCACGGCGGAGTACGGCCGCCGCCTGCTGCGCGACACGCCCGAGCTGCTGGGACCGGACCATCCCGATCCGAAACGGCAAATGATCGGCAACCGCCTGGCGTGCGCGTCGTGCCACCTCGACGTCGGCGCCGAGCCGGGCACGCTCACGCTGCTGCAGACCACCGCGCACTACCCGCGCTTCTCGGGCCGCCAGGGGGGCATGACCGAGATCGAGGACCGCATCAACGAGTGCATGCAGCGCAGCATGAACGGCAAGCCGCTGCCCATGGACAGTCCCGAGATGATCGCGATGGCGTCGTACCTCAGGTCGCTTGGGGCGCAGTACGCGGCGATGGGCGCCGGTTCGAAGACGGCGGCGGAGCCGGCGGCGTTCAAGACGCCCAACCGCCGCGCCGACGTCGCCATGGGCCAGGTCGTTTACAGCACGAGGTGCGCCGGCTGCCATGGCAACGATGGGGCCGGACTGCTGGCCACCGGCGACCTGCGCAAGGGTTACCTGTTCCCGCCGCTCTGGGGCCCCGACAGCTTCAACGATGGCGCCGGCATGGGCCGCGTGTTGACGGCCGCGCGCTTCATCAAGGCGCGCATGCCGCTCGGCAAGGCCGGCCTGAGCGACGATGAGGCGTTTGACGTGGCGGCGCTCATTATCAGCAAGCCGCGGCCGGCAATGGCCAACCTCGACCAGGACTATCCCGATCGCGCGGCCAAGCCGATCGACAGCGG
The DNA here is from genome assembly GCA_041178345.1 of Acidobacteriota bacterium. GTDB lineage: Bacteria > Acidobacteriota > Vicinamibacteria > Vicinamibacterales > UBA2999 > 12-FULL-67-14b. The sequence continues at coordinate 26,738 of JBEGVQ010000110.1, forward strand.
CTACGGCCCGTACGCGGATCCCTTCCCGCAGGACCAGCACAAGTACGGCCCGTTCGCACCGATCGAGGCGTATTACCAGGCGCTGAAGGCGTCGAAGTAGCTTACGGGCGCGACCAGTCTTCCCACATCAGGCCGTCAACGCGTTCGAGCTCCCGGATATTGGCGGTGACCAGCGTCATGCCGCGCCGCGCCGCCTGACCCGCCAGCAGCGAATCGTAGGCCCCAATCGGGCGGCGCGCCTGCTCCAAGAGCGCGCGCACCTCGCCCGCGGCCCGCGCATCGGCATCGTTCACGGGCTTGTCCTCCCTTGGGCGTGAGGATATTTCAATGATCTAGATCACAGCAATTGCTAGATAAGCACTGGCGGGTCAGTGCTTTACGTGCTTGTCTCGACCAGACGGGTTGAGGCGGTCAGTTCGGCCGGCAACAGCGGCATGGGCTGGTCGTGGTCGAGGAAATCGTGGCAAATGCCATGGAACTCGCCGGCGGTCTGAGTGCGGCGGATCTGGTGCAGAAACGTTCCCGGCACGCCTTCGCCGAGGTAGTTGAGGAACTTCTTCATGCGCTCGCACTGCTTGTGCTCGGGCCGGTCCGCGCCGGCTTGCGAGTCCCACAGGGCGCGAATATAGCCGTTGACCTCGCGGCCGGTCGGCAGCGTCACCGGCTCGCCGCGCAGTTGCTGACGGATCTGGTTGAACAGCCATGGGCTGCGGATCACGCCCCGGCCGATCATCAGGCCGCGCGCGCCGGTCCGCATCAGCAACTCCTCGGCTTGCGCCGCCGAATACACGTGACCGTTGGCGATCACCGGGCACGGCATGACCTCGACCGCCTGGCGGATGTGATCGTAGTGAACGGGCAGCCGGTACAGCTGCGCCACCGTGCGCGCGTGCACGGTCAGCGCGTCGAGCGAGTGCCGCGCAAAAATCGCGAGCAGCTGATCAAACTCCTCGACCGCCGCAAAGCCGAGGCGGGTCTTCACCGTGAACTTGACCTGCACCGCGTCGCGCAGCGCGCCGAGAATGGCGTCAATGCGCTGGGGCTCGCGCAGCAGCCCGCCGCCGGCGCACTTGCGGTAAACGATGGGTGCCGGGCACCCGAGGTTGAGATCGATCGCGGCCACCGGGAGTTGCTGGAGGAACTTTGCCGTGCGGACCAGCGATGGAATGTCGTTGCCGATCATCTGCGCGATCACCGGCCGGCCCGTGGTGTTCTTGATGATGTCGTCCACGATCCACTTCTCGGGGGTCGAGGTGGAGTGGACGCGCAGATACTCGGTCCAGTAAACGTCGGCACCGCCGTATTTGTGGACGAGCGTCCAGAACGCGCCGTCGGTCACTTCTTGCATCGGCGCCAGGGCCAGCAGCGGCGCCGGGCCGCGCAGCAGTTCGTCGAGCGTCATCCCGCCTGCTCTTCCCAGACCTTCGCCAGTTCCACGATCACGTCCACGGCCTTTTCCATATCCTGCACCGACACCCATTCGAGGCGTGAATGGAAGTTCTGCTCGCCGGCAAAGATGTTCGGCGTCGGCAGCCCCATGAACGACAGCCGCGAGCCGTCGGTGCCGCCGCGGATGGGACGCTCGCGGACGCTGAGGCCGGCGCGCGCAATTGCTTGGCGCGCGCACTCGACGACCAGCGGATGCTGGTCGATCACCTCGCGCATGTTGCGGTACGACTCGTCGATGGCCACCTCAAACGCCGCCCCGGGCACGCCGCTCACCACCTCGGCCGCCAGCGAACGCAGCCAGTCCTCTTTTTCTGCCAGGCCGGCGGTCTTGAAGTCGCGCACCAGTAGCTTGACCGACGTGCGATCGACGCCGGCCTCGACGACGTAGGGATGCACAAAGCCGTCGCGCCCGTCCGTGGTTTCGGGCGAGAGGCGATCGCCCGGCAGCCGCTCGATGAAGCGCGCCGCCAGCTTGATGGCGTTCACCATGCGCCCCTTCGCGTAGCCGGGATGCGTGTTGAAGCCGCGGAACGTGATCGTGATGGCATCGGCCGAGAAGCTCTCGAACTCCAGCTCGCCGCGCGGCCCGCCGTCCATGGTGTAGGCGTAGCGCGCGCCGAAACGGACGACGTCGAAGAACCTGGTGCCCTCGCCCACCTCCTCGTCCGGGGTGAAGGCAATGCGAATGTCGCCGTGCGGGATCTCGGGGTGCGCCAGCAGCCGCTCGGCCGCGGTCATGATCTCGGCCACCCCGCTCTTGTTGTCGGCCCCCAGCAAGGTGGTGCCCGAGGCGGTGACGATGTCGTGGCCGAGGCATTCGCCGAGGTACGGCAGGTCGGTCACCCGCAGGATCGCCGAGGGGTCGTCGGGCAGCACCAGATCGCGGCCGTCATAGGCGCGGTGGACGATCGGCTTGACGCCGGCGCCGCTCATCTCGGGCGAGGTATCGACATGGGCGATGAAGCCGATGACCGGCACGCCGGCCTTGGTCGTGGTCGCCGGGATGGTCGCCATCACGTAGCCGTGCTCGCCCATCTCCGCATCGGCCACGCCCATGGCCTTCAGTTCGGCCACGAGATCGCGCAGCAACACGAGTTGCCCGGGCGTGCTGGGATACGTGGTTGCATCCTCGCGCGACTGCGTGTCGTAGGCGACGTAGCGGAGAAAGCGCTCGAGAACCGAAGTCGGCATGTTATGGCGTGGCGCGCAGGGGGGCCAAGTCCTGCCAGATCTGCTGGATCACTTGCGGATCAACGGTTCGGGTGTCAGCCTGGTCGGGCTCTTTCTCCGAATAGACGATGAGCCTGACGCTGCCGCAAGACGGCGGGAACGCAGCCGGGTCGAACACGTAGAGGCCCTCGAAGATCGGCTCGGTTGGCGAGAGGCGTTGTTCGAGCTTGAACGGGTGAATCGGCGTAACCTCAGTCTCGCCGCAGTACGCCCGCAGGTGCGAGAACCCGGCCTTGGGGCGCATGATTGGCGGCACGGCAATGCCCTGGGTCTGCGCGGCGCCGCGCGCGACCTTGGTCCAGAAGCCCTCCGCGAGTTTCGGCGTCACGCGCACCAGCAGCACCGGCGGGATCTCCGAGACGTAGTCGGACCAATTCTTGAAGTCGATCGGCGCCCGCCGGTTCTGCGCGGCGTACAATTGCAGCGGCGTGATCAGCGAGATGTCGAAGTCGGTCGCCGGCATCTGATACGGCGGCTGCCGGGCGGCGGGACCGCGCATGGCGTCGTTCAACGCCGCGGCGGTGAATCCGGTGGCCGGCTCTACCGGCAGGCGGGTGGCCGCGGGCGGTGCCATCCCCTTCATCTTCGTTTCCGCGATCGCGACCAGGTCGCACACCTCGCCACAGCCGGGCGGCGCGGGCTCGGCCAATGCCGCCGTCGCCGGATCGATCCAGAGCATCGCGACGTTGCGCGCGGCATCCGACACCAGGACGGTGGCCGCGACCTTGATGGCCGGCGTCAGTTGTACTTCGACGGGCATCCCGGTGAGCGACGCGTGGTGACGGGTCATCACCAGCCCGTTGCCGCCGAGCACCGTCCCCGATAAACGCGCCAGCGGCGTCCAGATCGTGACGCGGTCTTCCAGCCGGACCACCGGCACGGCGGGCGCGTCAGCTGCCGGTACAAACAGACTGGCCGTCTCCGCTGTAATCGCCCCGGTCTCAGCGTTAGCACTCGTCAGCGCCAGCACTGTGTCGCGGCCGGCGACGATGTCGACCATCTGGATCCACTGGTAGGCCTGCCCTTCGAAGGCGACCGCCCGATCGGACTCCACCGTGTAGTTACCCGGCGCGAGCCTGACTTCGACGGAACCGTCGGCCTGCGTGAGAATGCGCCGCGGCGGCGCGCTGGCGGGGTTGTCACTGATCAGCAAGAGATGCCGCCCCACCGGCGTCACCTGCTGGCCGCCACCGGTCACGGCCACCATGATGCGCAGGACACCAAGCTGCTGGACCGCGTGAGCCCCCGTGGTCACCACGAGAAACGCGGCGACCACCAGTCCCGACCAGTAGCGCCCTCCCGTCAGGCTGTCCCCTCCCGGCGGGTTTTTGCCACGAGCACCTTGTCGATGCGCCGGCCGTCCATGTCGATGACCTCGAACTTCATGCCGCCCCACTCGAACTGGTCGGCGGTCTTCGGCACCCGGCCGAGCCGCGCCATCACGAACCCGCCGATGGTGTGGTACGCGCCGGCTTCATCCTCGGGCAGGGGTTCGAGGCCGAAGTGCGTGGACACGGTTTCCATCGAGGCCGAGCCGTCCACCAGCCACGAGCCGTCGGCGCGCGCGACGAACTCGCCAATGGCCTCGGTCGCATCCCCGGGCAGTTCGCCGACGATCGCGGTCAGCAGGTCGGTGACCGTGACCAGGCCTTCGACGGCGCCGTATTCATCCATCACCAGCGCCACGTGCTTGTGCGACCCGCGGAACGAATCAAGCAACTGGACCGCCGGCATCGAGTCGGGCACAAACAGCGCCTCCCGCGTCAGCATCCGCAGGTCGATGTTCACGCCGCGGAACGCCATGGGCAGCAGGTCGGCGGAGCGGACGATGCCGAGCACTTCGTCGAGGCCGCCGTGGCAGACCACGAACTGGGTGTGCGAGTGGGAGGCGAGAAACTCGCGCAGTTCCTCTTCCGTGGCATCGACATCAATCCATTCGATGTCGGGCCGCGGCGTCATGATCGCCGCCACGCGCAGGTCGCCCAGCTGGAACACGCGCTGCACGATGTTCTCTTCGGTCGCACCGACCGCGCCGGTTTCCGCTCCCTGGCTGATCAGCGCCTTGATCTCGTCTTCGGTGAGGTTGGGCTCGGCGTTGCCCTTGATGCCGAACACGCGCAGCACCAGGTTGGTGGAGGCCGTGAGCAGCGCCACGGCGGGCGCGCCGAGGCGCGACAGCGCAATCATCGGCCCCGCCACCCACGAGGCAATCAGTTCCGGGTTGTTCAGGCCAATGCGCTTCGGCACCAGCTCGCCGATGATCAGCGACAGGTAGGTGATGACCGCCACCACCAGGGCGAGGGCAAGGCCCTCGGCGTACGGCGCCAGGATCGCGACCCCGGCGATCGGCACCGCCAGCTCCTCGGCCAGGGTGGCGCCGCCGTAGGCGCCGGCCAGCACGCCCACCATGGTGATGCCGACCTGCACGGTGGCCAGGAACTGGCTGGGGTCGTGGGTCAGCGCCAACGCGGTCTTGGCGCGCTCGTCGCCGTCCTCGGCGCGCTGCTGCAGGCGCACCTTCTTCGCGGCCACGACGGAAATCTCCGACATGGCGAAGACGCCGTTGGCGAGGATGAGGAGGAAGATGACGATGAGTTCGGTAGCGATGAGGTCATTCTACAGGGGTTCAAGCACGGGGGTTCAAACACAGGGGTTCTGGCCCATGCGTCTGCTTCGTGGTGTGAACTTCGTGTCCTTCGTGATGGCCTTTGTCTATACTCGCCAGGGATGTTCAAACGGAAGACTGAGGGGTCCGTCATCTGCTCGTCGTGCGGCGTGCTGGTGGGCGTCAACGACGGCGACTGCTACAACTGCGGGCGTCGCAATCCCGGCCTCTGGGGCTTCGGCCCGGCGCTGCGCAGCCTCGGCAACGACCTCGGCTTTGTCCCGATCGTCACCGCCGGCACCATCATCCTGTACGTGCTGTCGCTGATCCTGTCGCGCGACGGCATGCAGGTGGGGCTGGGACCCAACACGCAGATGCTGATCCTGCTGGGCGCGAGCGGCGCGTTCCCGGTGGTGGCGATGGGCCGCTGGTGGACGCTGCTGACGGCGGGCTGGCTGCACGGCGGCATCCTGCACATCTTCTTCAACGTGCTGTGGATCCGGAACCTCGCGCCCGAGATTGCCAACCTGTATGGGCCGGGGCGCATGATCATCATCTACACGGTGTCGGGCATCACCGGCTTCGGGCTGAGCACGGCGTTGTTCTTCTCGCCAGTCCAGATTCCGTTTCTTGGCGGCGCCAACGTCACCGTCGGCGCGTCGGCGGCGATCTTCGGCCTGCTGGGCGCGCTCGTGCACTACGGCAAGCGCACCGGCAGCAGCCACGTCGGCCGTACGGGCCTGCAGTACGCGCTCATCATGGGCGTCTTGGGGTTCGTCATGCCGGGCATCGACAACAGCGCCCACCTGGGCGGTTTCATCGGCGGCTACCTCACGTCGCTCGTGCTCGATCCGCTGAAGCCCGAACGCATCGATCATCTCGCCATCGCCGTGGTCTGTTTGCTGGTGACGTTCGTCGCGATCATCTGGTCGGTGATCACGGCGCTGCCGTACTTCCAGTAGCGCCTGCGAAATCCCGTCCTTTCCCCAACCACCCCACGAGACCCGTGGGTTCGAGCCCCATGCGCCCCGCCAGGCGGACGCCCCCGCCTGCTTCCTACGCGACGGCAGGGCCGTTATTCGAACACTTGGAGAACCCTGATCCGCATTATTGGATTTGCCCGGCATTCCGCCATCGCCGAGTGGCCGTTTACATCGTATCTGGCGAAAAAATGCCGAATCCGCCCCAGGGACCAGTGGCATAGATGCTGCTTTTGAGGGGGGTGCACCTCTGTTTAAGGGCTGAACTGCCGATACGACGGGGCGGCTCTTTTGTGAGTGAGCGAGTTCGCCGGGCTTCCCTCGGCGCTTGGAGGATAGGGAGATATGACGTTTAAGAAAGCGCTAGTCGCGTCGGTGATGACGCTCCTGGTGGCCACCACCGCCGCTGCCCAGCAGCAGACCGGTGAAATTTACGGCCGGGCGGCTGACAAGTCGGGTGCTGTGTTGCCCGGCGCCACCGTGACGGTCGCGGGGCCCGCGTTGATCGCCCCCCGCGTCGCCGTGACGACGGAAACCGGCACCTACCGCGCTCCGGAACTGCCGATCGGCACCTACTCGGTGACGTTCGAGCTGCCCGGCTTCCGCACCATGGTTCAGCAGGACATTCGCGTGACCATCGGCTTCCGCGCCCAGGTCAACGGCGTGCTCGAGCTCTCGTCGGTGCAGGAAACGGTCACGGTGACCGGCGAAAGCCCGATTGTCGACACCCGCGAGACGGGCACCTCGACGACCTTCGACCTCGAGACGATGCGCGATATTCCCTCGGCCCGCGACCCCTGGGTCATGCTCGAGCGAACCCCCGGCATCACCATGGACCGCGCCAACGTCGGCGGCAACCAGTCGGGCCAGCAGTCGGGCTACATCTCGCGTGGTGCGAGCACCGGCAACAACAAGTGGTCCATTGACGGCGTCGACATCACCGACATGGCCGCCACCGGCGCCTCGCCCATCTACTACGACTTCGACATGCTCGAAGAAATGCAGGTCTCGACGGGCGGCGCGGACGTCACCCAGCAGACCGGCGGCGTGGGCATCAACCTCGTGACCAAGAGCGGCACCGACCGCTTCAAGGGTTCAGGCCGTTTCCTGGTCACGCCCGGCGGGACCGTCGCCTACAACATCACGCCGGAGCTGAAGGCCCAGGGCGCCGGCGGCGGCGCGCCGATCCAGGACATCAAGGACTACGGCTTCGACGTCGGCGGTCCCATCGTCAAGGGCAAGGCTTGGTACTGGGGCAGCTACGGCACGCAGGACATCAAGGTCGGCGTGGTCGGCTTCTACAAGAACACCTCGGAATGCCGTCCCGGCGGCGCCGCGCTCAACCCGCGCACGGCCGACGACGAGCTGATCCGCAGCTGTCTCGAAACCGACCTGACGACCCTGAACAACTACAACTGGAAGGTCACGTTCGTGCCGTTCCGGAACAACCGCTTCAACTTCCAGAACACCTGGGCGGAAAAGGTCCGCAACGCGCGCGACGCAAGCGACACGCGTCCGATCGAGACGGCATGGAAGCAGAAGGCCGTGGACAGCTCGTTCGGCAAGTTCGGCTGGCTCACCGGCCCGTCGCCCTTCTGGAAGGCGGCTGATCAGCACGTGATCAGCGACCGCATGCTGGTCGACGTGATGTGGTCGCACCTCGGCAACAACTTCGCGCTCGACCTGCAGGATCCGTCGCTCTACGACGTGCAGCCCCGGCTGGAAACCACCACCGGCGCCTGGTCGCGTTCCTACAACGCCAACATCTTCATGCGGCCGACCAACAGCGTGGACGTGACCGGCAGCTACTTCCTGCCCAACTCCCTGGGCGGCGACCACGCGTTCAAGTTCGGCTACCGCTGGCGCACCGCGCACTCGACCAGCCTCAACCACCGCGGCGGGTTCATCGAGGCGCGCTTCACCAACGGCGTGGCCAACTCGGCCGACATCTGGCGCGACCAGTACTCGGAATCGCACCTCAGCACGCAGGCGTACTACCTGTCGGACACGTTCACCAAAAACAAGCTGACGCTCAACCTCGGCGTCCGCCTGGACATCCAGGATGACGAGGCGGTGGCCGCCCCGGTGCCGGCCAACCCGTTCTTCCCCACGCTGATGCCGGCGGTTGACTTCCGGGGCGCCGATGCCGGCGTGGTGTGGAAGGACCTCTCGCCGCGCGTCGGCTTCACTTACGACCTGACCGGTAACGGCCGCAACGTGCTGTCGTCGTCCTATGCGACCTACTACGGCCAGATGGGCCCGGGCCAGTTGTCGAACGTCCTCGCCGCCACCGGCGCGGTGTTCGTCCGCTACCCCTGGAACGACGCCAACGGCGACCAGTTCGTGCAGGCCAACGAGGTCAACACGACCGGCACGCCGCTCAGCCGCAGCGGCGCCTACGACCCGGCGAACCCGACCAATGCCGCCTCGCCGAACCGCGTGGATCCGAACATCAAGAACGATCGCACGCGCGAGTTCATCGTCGGCTTCGACCGCCAGCTCGCGGCGCAGATGGCCGTCGGCGGCAGCTACATCTGGCGCAAGTACGATCAGTTCCAGTGGACGGATCGCGACAACTTCACCAGCGCCAACTACGTGGCGGTGAACCAGGTGCCCACGGGCTGCCCCGCCGGTGCGCGTTGCGAACCGGTGACCTACTACCAGCCGAACATCCCGATCCCGTCGCCCGGCGTGTTCACCAACGTGCCCGACCGGTATCGTGACTTCAACGGCTTCGAGCTGACCTTCCAGAAGCGCACCGCGAACAACTGGTCGATGAATGCCAGCTTCGCCTACAACAACGCCATCGATTACTGGGATTCGCCTAACGCCTACGAGGACCCGACCAACATCGACAAGTTGAGCGGCTATCAGTACGCGCCCGAATCGGGCGGCAGCGGCATCGGCGGCATCTTCACCAATGCCAAGTGGCTGTTCAAGGTCAACGGCCGCTACACCATGAAGTGGGATATCAACCTCGCCGCCAACTACCAGGCGCGCCAGGGCTACCCCTACCTGCAGACCATCCTCTCGCCCAACCGCGCCAACGGCGCCGGCCAGGTGCAGACCATACTCGATCCGCTGGGCGACCTGCGTCTCGACAACCTCCACACGGTTGACTTCCGCGTGGACAAGACGCTGCGCTTCGGCTCCTTCACGGTGGTGCCGGCGTTCGACGTCTTCAACCTGACCAACGCCAACACGGTGCAGGCGATCAACCGCAACCAGCTGGCCGCCAACGCCAACACGGTCAGCGGCATTCTCGCGCCGCGCGTGCTGCGTTTCGGCATCAGCGCCCGCTGGTAGCAGCGGCGTCGTCATCGGAAGGGCCGGTGGGAGCGACTCCTGCCGGCCCTTTTCTTTTGTACGCCGCCGCTCGGCCGGGCTTGACATGTGTCGCGCAGAGGCGTATCACTGAGATATCCACGCGTGAGACCACAAGTGGAGGACCCATCTTCACAGCCCGACGGGAAGCGTGGCCGCCGGCGGGACAGGAGCGATTGACGTTCAGCAAAGGGGGTAGCTATTGAACACGCCACCGAAGAACGCTTGCGCGTGAGTGGGAAGCAATTCTCCTGAGGCACGCGCGCAAAACCAATCGACGGGTTCTGGAAGGACAAATGATCCTGGCTCCTGCCGGGACGCGCATCTTGCGCACTGAAGCGCCCGAAGCGGCATTCGCCGCTCGGGCGTTTCGTTTTTGAAGGCCAGCGACCCGGCTGGTACCGAGAACGACGTCGTCGGGACCATCCATGGGCATGGGTGTTCAGGGGTTCGGTTTCAACAGCAGGAATCCCAACGGCGGGACGGTGAGACGAATGGATTGGGGATGCCCGTGCGACGGCACCGCCTCGGTTTCGACCAGGCCCGCGTTGCCCATGTTGCTGCCGCCGTAAATCTCGGCGTCGCTGTTCAGCAACTCGCGGTAGCTGCCGGCCACGGGCACACCGATGCGATAGTCGCGGCGCGGGACGGGAGTGAAATTGACGATCGCGATCAGCCGATCAGGCAACCCTGAAGGGTTGCCTGATCGCATAAACGCAATCAGACTCTCGTCCGCATTGTCGACGTCGATCCACGAAAAGCCGGACGGGTCGTTGTCGGCCTCCCACAGCGCCGGCTCCTGCTTGTAGACGCGGTTGAGGTCGCGCACCCAGCGCTGGAGGCCGGCGTGGCGCGGGTCGCCCAGCACGTCCCAATCGAGTGGCCAGTCGTGGTTCCACTCGCGCCACTGGCCGATCTCGCCGCCCATGAACATCAGCTTCTTGCCGGGATGGGCGAACATGTAGCCGTAGAGCGCGCGCAGGCCGGCGTGCTTCTGCCACACGTCGCCCGGCATCTTGTCGAGCATCGAGCGCTTGCCGTGCACCACTTCATCGTGCGAGAACGGCAGCACGAAGCGCTCGCTGTAGGCGTACATCATCGAGAAGGTGATCCGGTTGTGATGCCACTTGCGGTGGATCGGCTCTTCCCTGGTGTAGTCGAGCATGTCGTGCATCCAGCCCATGTTCCACTTGTAGGTGAACCCGAGCCCGCCGGCAGACACGGCGTGCGTCACGCCCGGGAACGACGTGGATTCTTCGGCGCACACGATCGCGCCGGGACACTCGTGGGCGACCAGCTGGTTCAAGTGCTTGACGAACTCGATCGCCTCGAGGTTCTCGCGGCCGCCGTACTGGTTCGGCACCCACTGCCCTGCGTCGCGCGAGTAATCGAGGTACAGCATCGAGGCGACGGCGTCCACGCGCAGCCCGTCGAGATGGCACTCGCGCAGCCAGAACAACGCGTTGCTCAGCAGGAACGCGCGCACCTCGTGGCGGCCGTAGTTGAAGACCAGCGTGCCCCAGTCCTGGTGCTCGCCCTGGCGCGGGTCGGCGTGTTCGTACAGCGCGGTGCCGTCGAAGCGCGCCAGCCCGTGCTGGTCTTTCGGGAAATGGCCCGGGACCCAGTCGAGCAACACGCCGATGCCGGCGGCGTGAAACGCGTTGACGAGCGCCTTGAAGTCGTCGGGCGTGCCGAAACGGCTGGTCGGCGCGAAGAACCCAATCACCTGGTAGCCCCACGAGCCGGTGAAGGGGTGCTCCATGACCGGCAGCAGCTCGACGTGGGTGTAGCCCATCGCCTTCACGTACGGCACGAGCTGCTCGCCGATCTCGTAATAGGTCAGGAGCTGTCCGTTCGGCGCGCGCTGCCAGCTGCCCAGGTGCACTTCGTACACCGACATCGGCTGCTGCAGCCACTGCCCGGCGCGCGATCGCTCGGCCATCCAGGCGGCATCGGTCCACGCGAATGGTTCGTCGTGCCAGACGATCGAGGCGGTCTGCGGCGGCAGCTCGAAGCGGCGGCCGCACGGGTCCGACTTGAGCACCACCTGGCCGCCCGGGCCCATCACCTCGAACTTGTAGCGATCGCCCTGGCCGAGGTCGGGCAGGAAGATCTCCCAGTAGCCGCCCGGCCGGATCGCGCGCATCGGGTGGACGCGGCCGTCCCAGCCGTTGAAGTCGCCGACCACGCTCACCCGCTTCGCGTTCGGCGCCCACACCGCGAAGTGCACCCCATGGCGGATGCCGTGCGTAATGGCCCGCGCGCCCAGCCGATCGTAGACCCGGTAGTGCGTGCCCTCGCCGAGCAGGTGCAGGTCGAAGTCGGTCAGCACCGGCCCATAGCGATACGCATCGTCGGTTTCACTGGACGAGCCGTCGGACCAGACCAGGTGGAGGCGATAGTCGAAGTCGTCGCGCCGCTCGCTGGGCATGACGCCCTCGAACAGGCCCTCGGGGTGGATGCGCGTGAGGACCAGGCCGTCGGGCTGGCCGAACGGGATCACCTCGACACTGCGGACGTGGGGACGGAAGACGCGAATCGCGAGGCCGCCCTCGACGTCGTGCGGACCGAGCACCGCGAACGGGTCGGTGTGCCAGCCCCGGGCGATCGCCTCGATCGCCGCGCGCGCCAGGGTCGGGGCCATTTCCGTATGCTACTTCGCCCCAAAAGGACCTGCTCCCCTTTTACGGTTTCGGTGAAAATGGAGCAGGTCCCCTTTATGAACCGACGCCGCTTCTTTTCCGCCCTGACTTCCGCCTTTGCCGCCGGAGCCGCCGCCCCGGCCCTGGCCCAGGCCCCCGCCGCCGCGCCGCCGCGCATCGATCGCCTGCGGCTCGACGCCGCCGAGAGCATTTTCGGCGTCGACTTCACCGAGGCCGAGGAGCAGATGGCGCTCGGCAGCGTCAATCGCAACCTCCAGAGTTTCGAAGAGTTGCGCAAGCTGAACATCCCGCTCGATACCGAGCCGGCCATCACCTTCCGGCCCTCCTTGCCCGGAAAGAAGCCGACCGGCAAGGCCACGCCCGGCGCGCGCCTCAAGGTAACCAAGACGGCGGTCCCCACCAGCCTCACGCCGGAGCAGGTCGCTTTCCTGCCGGTCACCGCGCTGGCCACGCTGATTGAAAGCCAGCGGATCACGTCCACCGAGCTGACCAAGCTCTACCTGGATCGGCTCAAGAAGCACGGCGAGACGCTCAAGTGCGTGGTGACGTTGACCGAGGACCTCGCCCTCAAGCAGGCGGCCGCCGCCGACGCCGAGATCAAGGCCGGGAAGTATCGCGGTCCCCTTCACGGCATCCCGTGGGGCGCCAAAGACCTGCTCGCCACCAAGGGCATCAAGACCACCTGGGGCGCCACGCCGTACAAGGATCAAGTCATCGATCTGGATGCCACCGTGGTCGAGCGCCTGCGCGACGCCGGTGCCGTGCTCGTCGCCAAGCTGTCGATGGGTGCGCTGGCGCAGGGCGGCGTGTGGTTTGGCGGCTCGACGCGCAATCCCTGGAACCCCGAACGCAGTTCGAGCGGGTCGTCGGCCGGTCCCGGCGCCGCCACGGCCGCCGGACTCGTGGGCTTCTCGATCGGCACCGAAACGCTCGGCTCGATCATTTCGCCCTCCGTCACCAACGGCGTCACCGGCCTGCGCCCGACCTATGGCCGCGTGAGCCGTCACGGCGCCATGGCGCTCAGCTGGACGATGGACAAGATTGGGCCGATGTGTCGATCGGTGGAGGATTGCGTGCTGGTGCTCAATGCGATCTACGGATCGGACGGCCGCGACGACACCGTGACCGACGCGCCCTTCGACTGGGTACCCGATCGTCCGCTTGCGTCGCTGAGGATCGGCTACATCCAGAAGGAACTGGAAGCCGCGCCGAACAATCCCAACCCGACCGAGGCGCAGCGGACGACGGCCGAGTCGCGCCGCGCCATGTACGCAGCGGCCCTCGAGGCCTTCCGCAAGGCCGGCGCGAAGCTGGAACCGATCGCCATGCCCGACTTCCCGACCGGGTCGATTGGCTTCGTGTTGAGCGCGGAGGCCGCCGCCGCGTTCGACGACCTGACCCGCGACAAGGACCAGCTGGCGACCCTGACGGCGCAATCACCGGGCGACTGGCCCAACACCTTCCGCAGTTCGCGCTTCATTCCCGCCGTGGAATACATTCGCGCCATGCGGGCGCGGCGGCTGCTGATGCAGGAGATGGACACGCTGATGTCGCAGTACGACGTCTTCCTGAGCCCGGCGCCCGGCAGCGCGAGCCTGACCATCACCAACCTGACCGGTCATCCCGCGATTGCGCTCAAGTGCGGGTTCATCGACAACATGCCGCAGTCGATCATGGTGACGGGACGGTTGTACGACGAGGCGACGGTGTGCCGCGTGGCGCTGGCCTACGAACAGGCCACGGAGTGGCACAAGAAGCACCCCACGCTGTCCTGAGGTTCGGAGCGCGACCGCTTTAGCGGTCGCCAAGACGCTGGCCGGGCTCGATCGTCTGGCTCGCCGGTGGGGCCGCGCCCTGCTCCACCCAGCGGACCAGGTGACCAAACGCCTCGCGCACCGTCGGAAGGTAGGACGGCCCCTCGCCCATCGCATCGGCGACCTCCTTGTTCAGCCGCATGCGCGTCTCCGCCGCATACTGAAACCCCTGCACGCCATCGTCATCGCCCGACATGTGCCAGACGCGGTTGACCTGGTAGAGGCGATGGCGATCGGCGGGCGTCGCGCGCAGGCGATACGCGCGGAGCTCGCGAATCACCAGGTCGTCCCAGGTGCCGACGACCTCGATGGTCGGCACCTTCAGCTCGCCGGTGATCTCGTCGGTAACGGTCTGGGCCTGCTTGAGGGCCGCCGCCGCACCGGAGCCGGTATACGGCCACAGCCGCCGGGCTTCGACCGGCGTGCCGACCGCGGCCGCGTACGCGACCATCTTCGGATCGTCCGACGACATGCCGATGTGGGCGAGCGGGTCGATCATCCGCCACAGCCCGTTCATCTTGGTGAGCCGATCGAGCCGCGTCACCAGGTCGCCGCCGGCACCGGCGATGATCAGCGTGCCGGCGAAACGGTTCTCGGGATCCTCCGCGGCGAGGCGGGCAATGCCACCGCCCATCGAGAGCCCCACCAGGTAGGTGCGGGCGGGGGCGCGGCCGGCCAGACGGGTGACCTCCTGTTTCACCAGCTCAGTGAACGCGTACGTGAGCTGGAGACCGCCGCGTGACGAGATGGCGCCGTCACGATCGACGCTGGCATACGCAAACCCATTGGCGAGCACGTGTTGCCCGATCACATCGTCCAACGCGGTCTCACTCGTGGCATACACGCGGCCGGCGCGGTCGACGGCGTTGCCGCCAGATCCGCCGTGCGCGCCGATTATCAGCGACCCGTTCCACCCGTCAGGCTTGCGAATCACGAACCTTTTTACGAGGGGCTTGCCGTCCACGGTGAGGGCCACGTGTCCCGTGAGCTGCCGTCCGTGCTCCACGGCCGTCTCGGCCACGCCGCTGAACGGGGTCTGGGCGTCGGCGGTCGCGAGCGTCAGGACGGCGGCCAGCAGAATTCGCATGGGCCGCATTATGATGGAGAAATGATTACCGCGACATTCGACACCTCAGAAGGCACCTTCAAGGTCAAGCTCTACGACGACAAGGCGCCCAAGACCGTGGCCAACTTCGTCGGCCTCGCCACCGGCACGCAGGAGTGGACCGACCCGAAGTCGGGGCAGAAGGTCAGCAAGCCGTTCTACGACGGCCTGATTTTCCACCGCGTGATCGACGGCTTCATGATCCAGGGCGGGTGCCCGATGGGCAACGGCATGGGCAGCCCGGGCTACAAGTTCGCCGACGAGTTCGGCCCGGGCCTGCGCCACGATCGCGACGGCATCCTGTCGATGGCCAACTCCGGGCCCAACAGCAACGGCAGCCAGTTCTTCATCACGCTGGCGCCAACGCCGTGGCTCGACAACAAGCACGCCATCTTTGGCGAGGTCACCGAAGGCCTCGAGATCGTCCGCGCCATCGGAAAGGTCAAGACCGGCGCGCAGGATCGTCCGGCCAAGGAAATCGTCGTCAAGTCGGTGACGATCGAAAAGAGCTGATCCCGGAGCCCTGGTCCCTGATCCCTGGGTTATCCTCTCCTTGCCGATGATCTGGGACCAGGAAGCCGAACTCGTCAAGGACCCGCCGACGTGGTCGCTGACCGGCCGGATGTGCCTCTGGGCCGACCGCTCGCCCGCGCACGTGCAGCAGGAACGCTTTCGCTTGATGCGCTCAGGGTGGGAAGCCTATGCACTGATCAGCCGCAGCACGAAGGCGGGCAACAAGTGGCTCACGCTCACCCTGCGTCTCGAACCCGAAGTGCGGGCGCAGTGGGAGCAGAACCTCGCCGACCCGGTCGATCACATCTACGTGCAGCTGTCGAACTACCTGCTGCTGCGAGAGTGGTATGACGACGACCTGGGAGTGCTCTATCTCAAGTGAGAAGTCAGAAGTGAGAAGAACTACTTCTGACTTCTCGCTTCTGACTTCTCACTTCCCGAGGGCAGCTGTGGGAGCCCGCTCGAGGCCGGCGGCGCCAGGAGCCCCTGCTGCGTATAGAGCATCAGCTTCTCGCGCGTGTCGACGATATCCAGGTTGCGCATGGTCAACTGGCCAATGCGATCCTGGGGCGTGAAGAACACCTCCTCGCCCTTCTCCATCGTCAGGCGCTCCGGCTTGTAGGTCAGGTTCGGGCTCGCGGTGTCGAGGATCGTGTAGTCGTTGCCGCGGCGCAGTTCCACCGTGACCTCGCCGGTCACCGGACGCGCGACCCAGCGCTGGGCGCTCTCGCGCAGCATCAGCGTCTGCGGATCGAACCAGCGGCCCTGGTACAGCAGCCGGCCCAGGCGGCGGCCGTGGTTGCGGTACTGCTCGATGGTGTCCTCGTTATGGATGCCGGTGATCAGGCGCTCGTAGGCGATGAACAACAGCGCCAGGCCGGGCGCCTCGTAGATGCCGCGGCTCTTCGCTTCGATGATGCGGTTCTCGATCTGATCGCTCATGCCCAGGCCGTGGCGGCCGCCAATGGCGTTGGCCTCCAGGAACATGTCGAGCGCGGTCGCGAAGGTCTTGCCGTTCAGCGCGACCGGGTGCCCTTCTTCGAACCGAATCGTCACCGTTTCCGCCTTCACCGCCACGTCATCGCGCCAGAATGCGACGCCCATGATCGGCTGGACGATGGTGAGGCCCTTGTTGAGGAACTCCAGATCCTTGGCTTCGTGCGTGGCGCCAAGAATATTCGAGTCGGTCGAATAGGCTTTCTCGACGCTCATCTTGTACTGGAAGCCGTGCCGGATCATGTACTCCGACATTTCCTTGCGGCCGCCGAGCTCGTCGATGAAGGCCTGGTCGAGCCACGGCTTGTAAATGCGCAGGCTCGGATTGGCGAGCAGGCCGTAGCGGTAGAACCGCTCGATGTCGTTGCCCTTATAGGTGCTGCCGTCGCCCCAGATGTTGACCTGGTCCTCGCGCATGGCGGCGACCAGCATGGTGCCGGTGACCGCGCGGCCAAGGGGCGTGGTGTTGAAGTAGGTCTGCCCCGCCGTGGTGATGTGAAAGGCGCCGCACTGCAACGCGGCCATCCCCTCGGCCACCAGCGGTTCGCGGCATTCGATCAGGCGCGCTTTCTCGGCGCCGTAGCTCATGGCCTTGCGGGGAATCTCGTCGTAGTCGGCCTCGTCCGGCTGGCCCAGGTTCGCGGTGTACGCGAACGGCACGGCCCCCTTCGCTCGCATCCAGTGCAGCGCGGCGCTGGTGTCGAGGCCGCCCGAAAAGGCAATGCCGACGTTTTCTCCGACCGGAAGGCTCTGAAGGATGTTGGGCATGGGAGCGTTTCCATATTAATTCAGGAAGCTCGGCCATGCCCCGGCCGGCGCAATACTCTGCCCCAAGTGAGCATGAGGCGGGATACGCTAGGTTAGCAGCACCAACATACCGGGGAATCCCCTCTGGCACTGTTCTTGGATTGCCGGAGTGCATTTGTTCGTTCATGCCTGGTCTCGCGACGATCGGGAGGGTGACAAGCCCTTTCGCGACGAGCTGCTGAGCTCAGAACGGCTCGAAGAGCGGGCGCTCGCCCTGGCGGCGAGCTTCACCGTCGATCCCCAGCGGCGGCGGGCCCGCGGCATCTACTCCCGGCTCAGCCACAATGCCCGCGTCCTGCGCGAGGGCTACCAGACCCTGGCCGAAGACGTGCACGACGGCGAGTTCGTCACGCCCGCCACCGAGTGGTTTCTCGACAACTACCATCTGATCTCGGCCGAGATTGTCGAGATTCGCCAGCACCTGCCGCGCCGGTTCTACCGGCAGCTGCCGGCCCTGGCGACGCGCGAGAAAGCGGGCGAGGCGCGCATCTATGCGATCGCGGTCGAACTGCTCCGGCATAGCGACAGCCGGCTCGATGTCCCCCAGCTGACGCAGTTCCTCAACAGTTACCAGCGCGTGGCGCCACTGACCCTCGGCGAGCTGTGGGCCTGGCCGCTCATGCTGAAGCTGGCGCTGGTCGAAAACCTGCGCCGGCTGGTGGCCGAGGTGTCCGCCGCCCGCACTGCCCGGCTGGCCGCCGACCGGCACGTCGCCCGCATCGATGCCGGGTCGGCCGAGGCCGAGGTGCAGATCCCGCTCGACGCGCACGATGCCTACCTGGTGCAGATGCTGCACCGCGCGCGCGAGTACGACGCCCGCCGCTCGCCGCTGCGGGCGGCGCTCGAGGCGCACCTGATTGCGCGCGGCACCGTGGCCGAAGACATCGTCCGCATCGAACACCAGCGGCAGGCCACCAGCCAGGCCTCGGTCGCCAACGCCATCACCAGCCTCCGGCTGTGCGCCACGATCGACTGGCGCCACTACGTCGAATCGGTCAGCCTGGTTGACAACGTCCTGCGGCGCGATCCGAGCGGAATGTTCGCGCGGATGGACTTCCTGAGCCGCGACCGCCAGCGCCAGGCAGTGGAGGAGCTGGCCGAGGTGAGCGGCGAGGCGCAGCTTCGCGTTGCGCTGAAGGCGGTGGAGTCGGCGCGCCAGGCGGCCGAGAAGAAGGGGCCGCGGGCCGCGGCGCACGTGGGCTATCACCTGGTCGGCCACGGCCGCGAGGGTCTCGAGATCGACCTGGCGTACCGGCCGAAGTTCGGGCAGCGGCTGCGCCGATTCGGGTTGCGGCATGCCACGGCTGTCTACCTGGCGTCGATCGCGGCGCTGACGCTGCTGCTCGGGGCCGGCGGCCTCTGGTACGCGCGCTCCGCCGGCGCCGGGCCACTGGCCCTGGTGTGGGCGGCGTTGCTGCTGGTGATTCCCGCCAGCGACCTGGCGCTGGCGTTGGCGCAGCGGCTGATCACCATGGCGGTGCCGCCTCGCCGCCTGCCGCGGCTCGATCTCACCGACGGCGTGCCCGAGGAGGCACGCACCATGGTGGTGATCCCGACCATCATCACGTCGGTCGAGAACGTGCAGCTCCGGCTCGAGCACCTCGAGGTGGTCGCCATCGGCAACCTCGATCCGCAAATCCATTTCGCGCTGCTGACTGATTTCGCCGACGCCGACCAGCCCCAGGTGGCCGGCGAGGAGGCGGTGCTGGCCGCCGCGCGCGAGGGCATCGCGGCGCTCAACGCGCGGTTCGACAGCGCGGGCGACCCGCGCTTCTTCCTGTTCCATCGCGTGCGGTTGTGGAATCCGCGCGAGCAGGTGTGGATGGGATGGGAGCGCAAGCGCGGCAAGCTCGAGGAGTTCAACCGCCTGCTGCGCGGCGCGACCGACACCAGCTTCACGACCCAGGTCGGGCCGCTCGAGCTGCTGCCGGGGGTGCGCTACTGCCTGACGCTCGACTCCGACACGCAGTTGCCGCGGGATGCGGCGCGGGAGTTGATCGGCATCATCCAGCATCCCCTCAACCAGGCGGTCGTGGACCCGATACTCAAGCGGGTGGTGGACGGCTACGGCGTGTTGCAGCCGCGCGTCAGCGTGACCATGGCCAGCGCGGCCGGTTCGCTGTTTGCGCGCACCTACGCCGGCCACACCGGCGTCGATCCCTACACCACGGCGGTGTCGGACGTGTACCAGGACCTGTTCGGCGAAGGCATCTACACCGGCAAGGGCCTCTACGACGTGGCGGCGTTTACCGCGGCGCTCGACGGCCGCGTGCCCGAGAACGCGCTGCTGTCCCACGACCTGTTCGAGGGCATTTACGCGCGGGCGGCGCTCGTGACCGACGTCGAGCTGGTCGATGACTACCCGTCGAACGTGCTGGTGCATGCCAAGCGCCAGCACCGCTGGGTGCGCGGCGACTGGCAGATCCTGTGGTGGCTGTTCCCGTGGGTCCCGACCCGCACCGGCTTCGAGCGCAACCACCTGCCGTTGATCTCGCGCTGGAAGATCCTCGACAACTTGCGGCGAAGTCTGGTGGCGCCGGCACTGGTGGCGTGGTTCATCGCCGGCTGGGCCTGGCTGCCCGGAACGCCCCTGGCCTGGACGCTGCTGGCGCTGGCCGCCATCGGCTTTCCGGTCCTGGCGCGGCTGGGGCAGCTGCTCAGTGGGCCCGAGCGTGGCCAGGGCGCGCGCGTCTACCTGCGCGGGGCCGGCGAAGACCTCGAGGCCGACCTGGCCCGGGTCGCGCTGCAGCTGACCTTCCTCGCCCACCAGGCCTGGGACATGCTGCACGCGGTGGCGGTCACGCTGGCGCGGCTGCTGCGCGGCCAGGGGCGCCTGTTGCAGTGGGAGACGGCCGCGGCGGTGGCCCAGCGTCACGGGACGCTCGCCGTGGCCGAGTTCTACCGCGCGATGCGCGCCAGCCCGATCATCGCCGGCGTCGCCGTGGTGGCGGTCGCCGCCTTGCGGCCGGCCGCGCTGCCGGTCGCGCTGCCGATCCTGGCGCTGTGGGTGGCCGCCCCGCTGATCGCGTTCGTGCTGAGCCGGCCGGTGCCGTCGCTGCGGCCGCCACTCACGGACGAAGACCGCGACTACCTGCGGACGGTCGCCGAGCGGACCTGGCGCTACTTCGACACGTTTGTCACCGCGGAGCACCGGTTCCTGCCGCCCGACAACGTGCAGTTCGATCCCGAAGCGCGCCTGGCCCATCGGACCTCGCCGACCAACATCGCCATGGGCCTGCTGGCGACGCTGTCGGCGCACGACCTCGGCTTCATCGACACCGGGTCCCTGCTCGATCGCCTGGAAGGCACCCTGACCACGCTCGATCGGCTCGAGCACCACCAGGGCCACCTGCTCAACTGGTACGACACCAGGACGCTCGAGCCCCTGTTGCCGAAGTACGTGTCCACGGTTGACAGCGGCAACCTCGCCGGCGCGCTGCTGGCGCTCGCCGTCGGCCTGCGGGAACTGGCCCGCGACGCGGCCACGCCGCCGGCCCAGGCCGCCCGCCTCGAATCGCTCGCCGCGCGGGCCTCGATCTACTTCGACGAGATGGACTTCGCGTTTCTCTACGACCGCAAGCGCCGGTTGTTTGCGATTGGCTACCGCCTGGCCGACTCGCTCGGCGCCGCGCGCCTCGACACTTCGTTCTACGACTTGCTCGCGTCCGAGGCCCGCCTCGCCAGCTTCATCGCGATCGCGAAGGGTGACGTACCCGAAGTGCACTGGTTCCGGCTGGGCCGGCTGATCACCAGCGTGCACGGGGCGCCGGTCCTGCTGTCATGGTCGGCCACGCTGTTCGAGTACTTGATGCCGCTGCTGCTGATGCGCAGCTACCCGGCCACGCTGCTCGACACGTCGTGCCGCATGGCGGTGCGGCGGCAGATCGACTACGGCGCCGCCCGTGGCACGCCGTGGGGCATTTCCGAGTCGGCGTACACCGCGATCGACCGCTACGGCAACTACCAGTACAAGGCCTTCGGCGTGCCCGGCCTGGGACTGAAGCGGGGCCTCGGCGACGAGCTGGTCATCGCCCCGTACGCGACCGCGCTCGCCGTGCTCATCGACCCGGCCCTCAGCGCCCGCAACCTGCGGCGCCTGGCCGACGCGGGATTCTATGGCGACTACGGCTTCTTCGAAGCCATCGACTACACCAACCGCAGCGGCGGCGGCGGTGGTGCGAGCCCCAAGGCCGGCGAGGGCGTGGTCGTGCCGGCGTTCTTCGCCCACCATGCCGGCATGTCGCTCGTAGCGATCGCCAACGCGATCACGCGCGACCGGATGATCGAACGCTTCCATGCCGACCCGCGGGTGCGCGCGACCGAGCTGCTGCTGCAGGAACGCATCCCGCGGCAGCAACCCATCACCGAACCTCGCCCGCTCGGCGAGATGCGGGTGACGCCGCCGGCCCTGGGCGTGCCGGTGCGGCGCTACAAGACCCCGCACACGGTGTTCCCGCACTCGCAGTTCCTGTCGAACGGCAAGTTCGTGACCGTCGTGACCAACGCCGGCGGCGGCGCCAGCTTCTCCGATCGCATGGCGATCACGCGCCGGCGGCAGGACGCGACCACCGACCCCGGCAGCCACTTCATCTACCTGCGCGACATCCGCAGCCAGGCCGTGTGGTCGCCCACCTATCACCCGACCCGCCACGACGCCGACAGTTACCTGGCGACGTTCCTGCCCGACAAGGCGCTCTTCGAATCGAAGAGCCATGACCTCGCCGCGCGCCTCGAGATCGCGGTCGCCCCGGAACACGACGTCGAGGTGCGCTACCTGCAGCTGGTCAACCACGGCGACCGCATCCGCGAGATCGACGTGACCAGCTACGCCGAGGTGGCGCTGGCCACCATGCGCGATGACTTCGCGCATCCCGCGTTCGGCAAGCTGTTCGTCGAAACCGAATACATGCCGGAACGCTCGGCGCTGCTCTGCCATCGCCGCCCGCGCGATTCCCGCGATCCCGGCACCTGGGCCATGCACGTGATCAGCCTCGAGGGCCGCCCGCAAGGGCCCCTCGAATGGGAAACCGATCGCGCCCGCTTCATCGGCCGCGGCCGCACGCTCGAGAATCCGATCGCCCTGGATGGCCGGCCGCTATCGGGCACCACCGGCTTCGTGCTGGACCCGATCCTGAGCCTGCGCCAGCGCGTGCGCATTGCGCCCGGCGAATCGGTGCGCCTGTGCTTCGCCACCGGGATCGCCCCCGACCGCGACACCGCGCGCGCCCTCGCGCAAACCTATCGCGACCCGAGCACCGCGGCCCGGACGCTGGCCCTGGCGCTGGCCCACTCGCAGAGCACGCGCCGCCACATGGACGTGGCCAGCGACGAGGCGGTGCTGTTCGAACGGCTGGCCTCGCGCGTCGCCGGCGCCGACGGCTCACTGCGCGCCGCCGCCGACGTGCTCGCCGCCAGCGACATGGGCCAGAACAGCCTGTGGTCGCACGGCATCTCCGGCGACCTGCCGATCCTGCTGGTGCGCGTCCTCGAGCACGATCTCGGCCTCGTGCGCGAGGCCCTCGAGGCGCAGGAGTACTGGCGCCTCAAGGGCCTGAAGGTTGACCTCGTCATTCTCAACGAGCACCCGATCAGCTACATGGATGAAGTCCAGTCGAGCCTGACCTCGCTCCTGGACGACGGGCCGTGGCGCATGTGGAAGCACCAGCCGGGCGGCGTCTTCCTGCTGCGCACCGACATGATGGGCCACGCCGAGCGCATGCTGTTTCACGCGGTGGCGCGGGCGGTGCTCGAATCGGGCCGCGGCGACCTGCGCGCGCACCTCGCCCGGCCGGCGCCGACGCCCTTGATTTCGCTGACGCTGCCGGCGCTCGCCGACACCCTCGCCGACGCGGTCACGCCGGCGCTGGCGCCGCCCTCGTGGCCGAGCATGAGCGTCAGCGTGCCGCCGCTCACCCTGGCCAATGGCCTGGGCGGCTTCGCCGATGGCGGCAAGACCTACGCGATCGTGCTCGAGGGTGACCAGGACACGCCGGCGCCCTGGTCCAACGTCATCAGCAATCCCCGCTTCGGCACCGTGCTCAGCTCGAGCGGCGGCGCCACCACCTGGTCCGAGAACAGCCGCGAGAACCGGCTGACGCCGTTTGCCAACGATCCGGTGACCGACCCGAGTGGCGAGGCGATTTACATTCGAGACGATGACACCGGGGCGGCGTGGTCGCCGACGCCCGGCCCGATGGCGCGCCACCGGGCGAGTGGGCGCATCCTGATCCGGCACGGCGCCGGCGTCACGCGGTTCTCGCGGTCGTTCGAGGGCGTGCACCACTCGCTCGAGGTGTTCGTCGACGCGTCCGATCCGGTGAAGTACTCGCAGCTGACGCTGGTCAATACCACCCCATCGCCGCGGCACCTGAGCGTGTTCGCCTACAACGAGTGGGTGATCGGCCCCCCCCGCGAGACCGAGCAGCGGCACGTGATTACCGACTACGACCCGATTCGTGGCGTCGTGTTGGCGACCAACGCCTACAACACCGAGTTTGCCGGGCGCGTCTGCTTTGCGGCGGCCAGCGAGCGGCCGATTGCCGCGACCGGCAATCGCCGCTCGTTCATTGGCCGCAACGGTTCCGCAACCCTGCCCGCGGCGCTCAAGGACGAGAGCCTGACCGGCGAGTTCGGCGCCGGCCTCGACCCCTGCGCGGCCCTGCAGGTGCGCGTCGTTCTCAACCCCGGCGAGACCCGCCAGGTGGTGTTCGTACTCGGCGAGGGCCGCAACCGCGCCCATGCCCTGCAGTTGATCGACGCCCACGTCTCACTCACGCAGGCGACCGCCGCCCTCGAGCAGGTCCAGGCCTTCTGGGACCGCACCCTCGACGTCATCAAGGTCAAGACCCCGGACGACTCGTTCGACCTGCTGATGAACCGCTGGTTGGTCTACCAGGACCTGTCGTGCCGGATCTGGGCGCGCGCCGGCTACTACCAGCCGGGCGGCGCCTACGGCTTCCGCGACCAGCTGCAGGACGTGATGGCGCTGCTGCTCGCCGCCCCGCAGCTGGCGCGCGAGCACATCCTGCGCGCGGCCGGGCGCCAGTTCGTCGAGGGAGACGTCCAGCACTGGTGGCACGAACCCGCCGGACGGGGCTTGCGCAGCCGCTGTTCGGACGACCTGCTCTGGCTGCCCTTCGTCGTCGCCGAATACGTGCGCACGACCGGCGACACCGGCGTGCTCGACGAGGTGGTCCCCTTCATCACGGCGCCGCCGCTGCCGCCCGGTGAACCCGAGGCCTACGAGCAGCCCACGCTGTCCGGCGAAACCGGCACCCTGTTCGAGCACTGCCGCCGCGCCATCGAGCGCGGCATGACCAGCGGTCCGCACGGCCTGCCGCTGATCGGCGCCGGCGACTGGAACGACGGCATGAACCGGGTCGGCGCCGAGGGCCGCGGCGAAAGCGTGTGGCTGGGCTTCTTCATCCACCACGTCCTGTCCGACTTCGTGCCGATCTGCGAGGGCCGTGACGAACACGCCCTGGCCGCGCGCTATCGCGAACACGCCCGCCACCTGTCAACGCGCCTCGAGGAAGCATGGGACGGCGACTGGTATCGCCGCGGCTACTATGACGATGGCCGGCCGCTCGGGTCGGCGCAGAATGACGAGTGCGTGATCGACTCGATCGCGCAGTCGTGGGCGGTGTTGTCGGGCGCGGTGCCGGCCCGGTTCGCCGAGCGCGCCATGGACGCGGTCCGGGCCATGCTGATCGCGCGGCAGTCGAAGGTGATCCTGCTGCTGACGCCGCCGTTCGACAAGTCGGATCAGGACCCCGGCTACATCAAGGGCTACCCGCCCAGCATCCGCGAGAACGGCGGCCAATACACGCACGCCGCAATCTGGGTCGTGATGGCGATTGCCAGGCTCGGCAGCGGCGACGAGGCCAGCGAACTGTTCCACATGATCAACCCGATCAACCACTCGCGAACGGCCGCCGAAGCGGCGCGCTACCGGCTGGAGCCGTACGTGCTGGCGGGCGACGTCTACGCGCGGCCGCCGCATGCGGGGCGCGGCGGCTGGAGTTGGTACACCGGCTCGGCCGGGTGGCTGTATCGGGCCGGCCTCGAAAGCATCCTGGGCCTGCGCCGGCGTGGCGACACGTTCATGATCGATCCCTGCGTGCCCTCGTCCTGGACGGCGTACACCATCGAGTGGCGCCATGGCTCATCGCGCTACCAGATCGAGGTCGCCAACCCAGAGCGCGTCTGGACCGGCGTCGTCCGCGCCGAACTGGATGGCGCGGCCGTGAACCACCGCTCGATTCCGCTGGTGGACGACGGCGCGACGCACACCGTGCAGATCACGTTGGGCCGCCCCGACTAACGATAGTCGTCCCTGGCCGGAGAGAACACGTCGAGCACCCGGCAGGCGGTGACGCCGTGGCCCGAGTGACGCGCCTCGGGTGGAATCACCAACACCGATCCCGGGGTCAACCGGTGCACGACCCCGTCCAGGATCACCTCCAGCTCCCCTTCGATGACGCTGACGATCTGCTCGTGCGGATGCTGGTGCTCGGGAAACGACGCACCGGCGTCAATCTCGACCCACGAGTGGGTCTG
This sequence comes from Acidobacteriota bacterium, assembly GCA_041178345.1. Lineage (GTDB taxonomy): Bacteria > Acidobacteriota > Vicinamibacteria > Vicinamibacterales > UBA2999 > 12-FULL-67-14b. Next base: position 52,783 of record JBEGVQ010000110.1, read on the forward strand.
GCGATCGGTATGGATCAGGCGAGCCCGCAAGCCGGGGAAGATCTCGCGCGCTCGGAGGGCGTTGACACTGATGAACGGCATCCCGATACGCTACCTCAACCGGCGCTTGGGCGCCGTCGCGGTCCACTCGTTGGTGACGCGGGGTGGGTCGAGGCAACCCCGTCCTGGGGTCGCCGGCCGGCTGGCGCAATAACGCGCTCATGGCTGGATCGCGTGTGATGACCGCGCGCGCGTTCGCGCCTCCCCCAACTGGTCCGTGACACCCAGATACAGCTGAGGCGCAGGGCCGTGTTATCGTCTCGCCATGCGAACGAAATGGCACCTCTCACTCCTCATCCTTCTGACGATTCTGGTTGGCGGCATCGCGTCCGAGCGAGATACCGCGCGCGCGCAGGCCAAGCCGGCCGCGCCCCGCTTCCAGGTCGATTCATCCTGGCCGCTCGAACTGCCGAACAACTGGATCCTCGGCTCCGTCACCGGTGTGTTTGTCGACGCCAAGCAGCACGTGTGGGTCTCGCACCTGCCCGAAACGCTGACCGAAGAAGAGCTCTATGAAATGCAGACGCCGCCGATGGGCACCTGCTGCCGGCCGGCGCCGGTCGTGCTCGAGTTCGATCCGCAAGGCAAACTGGTGCAGGGCTGGGGCGACGCGGCGACGCAAGACCCGTCGCAGTTCCCGAAGAACCCGCACGGCATCTTTGTGGACCACAACGACTTCGTGTGGGTTGGCAGCCATGCGCATCACCGCGTGATGAAGTTCACGCGCGCCGGCAAGCTGGTGTTCACCATCGGTGAGTTCGACAAGGTCGCCGGCAGCAACGACACCACGCTCCTGGGCGGGCCGGCCGGGATCTGGGTCGACCCGAAGACCAACGAGGCCTTCATCGCCGACGGCTACCGCAACCGCCGCGTCGTCGTCGTTGACGGCGCGACCGGCAAGTACCTCCGGCACTGGGGCGCGTACGGGAAGGCGCCAGACGATACGCAGAAGATGGCGAACGATCCGAACGTGCCGAACACCCAGTTCTCGACCGTGCACGGCCTCACCGGCACGAACGACGGCAAGATCTACGTGGCCGACCGCCGCGGCAACCGCATCCAGGTGTTCGACCAGAAGGGCACGTTCTTGAGCGAGAAGAGCATCGCCCCGCTGACGCGGTCGTCGGGCTCGGCGTTCGTGCTGGTGCCGTCACAGGACGCGGCGCAGCAGTTCCTGTACATGGCGGACGGCACCAACCACAAGGTGTGGATCCTCCGCCGCAGCGACATGGAGGTGATTGGCGAGTTCGGCCGCGGCGGCCGGCAGGCCGGCCAGTTCCTGCGTCCGCACGGCATGAGCATCGACAGCCGGGGCAACCTCTACGTCGGCGAAGCCTCGACCGGGCGCCGCGTGCAGAAGTTCGCGCTGGTCACGAAATAACGGCAGCGCGCAGGTCGGGCCGCCGGGGCGCGCAAGCCTCCGGGAGCCGGCGGCCGCGGCGTGGCGGCCGTTCAGGTGCTTGCGGTCGGAGTCGCATCGAACTGGTGCCTTCGATGGTCAAGTCATCAGCGACTGGGCTGAAGGGCCCAGTCGCTGATGACTTGCGAGCGCTGACGATCCAGGACCGCAACCCTGGCCCGGGCCTGCGCCACGAGCTCTGCCGGTGCGCCGCGACCTTCGAGGAGGGCAATCGCGTTGCGCGGCGTCGCTTTCCCCGGTTCAAGGCGGTGGCTGAAGCGCATCCCGCCAGCATCCACCGTGTCGGTGAAATGATAGGGCACGTAGGTGCCGGCGAGCAGGTCGACCAACTCATCATCATGGGTGGCGGCCAACACCACGTGAGGGGCGGGCGGGCGGTCGGGCGGCCGAGCCAGCAACGTCCGCAGCACGGCTTCACCGGCGGATAGCCGTTCAACCGCGTTCGTGCCGCGAAACAGTTCGTCGAACAGCATTAAATGGGGCCGCGCTGATTGTGCAGCGCGAACGATCGCCAGCACGGCATCGACTTCCACCACGTAGTAACTGCGGCCCGATTGCGGATCGTCGCTGCGGCCAATACAACTGCGCACGGTGAACAACGGGCCGTCGTAATGGCTGGCCAGGCAGGTGTGAACTGTTTGGGCAAGGACGACGTTCACGCCCACGGTCCTGAGAAATGTCGACTTGCCGGACATGTTCGAGCCGGTGATGATTGCACCAGTCGGCGGCACCAGCGTGATGGAGTTCGGGACCGCGTCGGAAAGCAGCGGGTGACGAAGTCCCCTGAGAACCGCCGACGCCGGCTGAAACGCCGGCCGAGTCCAACCCGGCGTGCCGGCCCGGTACGACGCAATACTCAGGGCGGCGTCGAGTTCGCCGACCGCGTCGATCACCCGGAGCAGTTCACGGCCCTTGGTTTGAAGCTCGGCGGCTCCCTGCAAGAGCGCGATGACGTCGAGCCAAAGCAGCATATTGATGGCGTCGACGAGCAGCGCGACAATATTGCGGGAGCGCTCGCCAGAAATGCGGCCGGACCATTTGGCCAAGTAGCCAATTCGCAGCAGGCGATCGGTGTCAATCTCCAACGCGCTCGTGAGCGACGGGACCGGCCCGTGGTGGAGGGCGTTGAGGGCAGCGGCGGCCCGCAGTAACCGGGGAACGAGGCGAAAGGGCTCGGCTATTGCGCCGAGGCGCGGCGCCAGCCGATCGCGGGCGACGAGATTGATGAGGACCACTCCCAGCAAGAACAGGAGGGCCGGTGGCAGAAACGGCGTGACCAGGATCAGGGCGATCACACCGATGGCGGCCAGGATGAACAGGCCCGGTCGCGGGGCACCCCGTAACAGGCCTGGCTCCGACAACCGCCAGAGATGGTACGCCGCGGGTGCCCGCAGGCGTCTGAGCGCCAGTTGTATCCCTTCCCGCGTCGGCGCATCGTCGCTCAATCGCGTGACCAGGGCTTCGAAGAGCTGCAGGCGCGCCGTGTCTGGCGCCCCACGGAGGCGCGCGTAGAGGGCCTGTTGCCCAATACCGCTTTCCGTGCGATCCAGCACGGTGAAGACATCGGCAAGGTTCAGGTCATCCCAGGTGCGATCGTCAAGGGCCCCTTCCACGTCCGAGGCCATGCATGCCCGGTAGTAGGCCTCGATCGCGGCCATGTCACGGATGCGCTCGCCAGGGGCACCCCATTCCGCACGAAGGCGCCCAAGGAGGGCGGCGTGGCGGCGACGCTTGACAACAAGGCTGGTCAGCGTCAAGACGGCAACGGCAATCGCGCTGCCCACAATTGCTAACATCTACAGAGCCCTCACGCTGCCGCCCTGCCCGGTTTATGGCTCATCCGGTGCGGCGGCCGGTCCCGGCGCCGACGGAAGGTTGACGAGCACCGCTTCCAGGTCGAACATGTCATGCCCCAGGGCATCGACGGTTACGCTGAGCCCGGGCCGCAACGCCGACTGCGGCAGCCTCTTCAACCCCTGGATGACGTGCGTGCCCTCGTTCATGTCGATCTCGTAGGTCGCGCCGTCTACCGCCTTCACGTCGAGTTGGGTCGCCTGCACCTGGACGATGGTGCCGACGATCTTGAACTTCTCGTGGGCCGAGACGCCGGTCAGCGCCAGGGCCACGAGCCACACCGTCGCGAACGCCCGTCTGGTCATGTCAGAACCATACCCGTAAACCGGTCACCAGTCGCCACCCTCCGACGTCGTGCCCCTGTTCGCGGGCCAGGTCGCCGGTGCCAAACACTTTGCGGTGCCAGACCAGGCCGGCATAGGGCGCCAGCTCTCGGCGGATTTCGTAGCGGAACCGCGCCCCGAACTCGACGGTGCTGAGGCCCGCGCCGATGCCACGCTCGGGATCGTCCTTGCCGTACAGGTTCATCTCGATGAGCGGCTGCATGACCAGCTTGTCGGTGAACAGCAAATCGTACTCGACCTCGAGCCGCGCCGACGTCCGGGCCGATTCGCCGAGGTAGAACGTGCCCTCGACTTCGAACCATTGCGGCGCCAGGCCCTGAAGGCCCACCGCCGCCCAGGTCCGGCCGACGCCGGGAGCGAAGTCCTGTCGCACGCCGCCGACCACAGTCCACCAGCGCGAGAAGTTGCGGCCGAGCAGCAGGTGCCCCTCGGCATGCTCGAACGCGCCCTCCTGGTAGGCCGCTTCGGTGCGCACCCAAATGCGGTTCACATCGCCGCCGACCCACAAGTTGGTGTCCCAGAGCGCTCCGGCGCCGGCGCCGGAAAACTCGGACTCCAGCTGATCGAACAGCAGCATGTAGTGGATGCCGGTGTCGTGCGCGGCGTGTCCCTGCAGATCCGGCGGGAACGCAGCCTTGCGATCGTCGTCGGTCGGGGGTGGCACGGGCGTCACCTGCGCCGCCGCGGTGGTGGCCAACGCGCAAGCGAACACCAGCGTGACACCAAAGCGAGTGAGGGCACCCATTTATTCCTCCACCCGCACTTCGCGGAACATGCCCGCTTCCATGTGGAACAGGAGGTGGCAGTGAAACGCCCATCGGCCGAGCGCATCGGCGCGCACCCGGTAGGCGCGCTTGGTCCCCGGCGGCATGTCGATGGTGTGCTTGCGCACCAGGAAGTTGCCCGCCTCGTCTTCGAGATCGCTCCACATCCCGTGCAGGTGGATGGGGTGCGTCATCATGGTGTCGTTCACCAGGACAATGCGCAGGCGCTCGCCGTAGGCAAGCCGGAGCGGCTCCGCGTCGGAGAACTTCACGCCGTTGAACGACCAGGCAAAGCGCTCCATGTGGCCGGTGAGATGCAGTTCGATCGTGCGGCTGGGCTCGCGGCCGTCGGGATCGGCGAACGTGCTCTTCAGGTCGGCGTAGGTCAGCACCTTGCGGCCGTTGTCGCGAAGGCCGATGCCGGGATCATTCAGCCGGGCGGTCGGCACCATGGCCTGCATGTCCACCAGCGGGCTGTTCTCGGTGGCCGGGTGCGCCTGGGCGCCGCCGCCGGCTGACATGTTGTGGCCGGCATGGGGATCGACCGCGGCTGGCGCCGCCGGCATGTTGTGCCCGGCGTGGGGATCGACCGCGGCTGGCGCCGCCGGCATGTTGTGCCCGGCATGGAGATCGACCGCGGCTGGCGCCGCCGGCATGTTGTGCCCGGCATGGGGATCGACCGCGGCCGGCGCCGCCATCGCTGCCATGTCGTGCCCCGGCCCGCCGTGGCCCATGTCGGCCATCGACAGCAACGGACGCGGGTCGAGGGCCGGCACCGGCGCCTGCAGCCCGGCGCGGACGGCCAGCGTGCCCGCCGCGTACGCGGTGCGGTCCATGGCCTGCGCGAAGATCGTGAACGCGTCCTGCCCCGCGGGTTCGACGATCACGTCGAAGGTTTCGGCCGCCGCAATCCGGAACTCGTCGACCGTCACCGGGTGCACGTACTGCCCATCTGCGGCGACCACCGTCAGCTTCAATCCCGGGATGCGGACATCGAAGTAGGTCATGGCCGAGCCGTTGATGAAGCGCAGCCGCACCCGCTCGCCCGGCGTGAACAGGCCCGTCCAGTTGCCCGCGGGGGGCACGCCGTTCACGAGGTGCGTGTAGGTGTAACCCGACACGTCAGCCAGGTCGGTCGCCGACATGCGCATGTCGCCCCACGCGCGGCGCTCGGCGACGGTGGCCTTGAAGCCGTGCTCCCGGACGTCCTTCAGGAAATCACCGACGTTGCGGCGGTTGCGATTGTAGTAGTCCGCCTGCTTCTTGAGCTTGCCGAACACGCGCTTGGGATCTTCGTCGGTCCAGTCGGTGAGCAGCACCACATGTTCGCGGTCGTAGCGGAACGGTTCGGGCTCCTGCGGATCGATCACGAGCGGCCCATAGAGGCCGCGCTGCTCCTGGAACCCCGAGTGGCTGTGATACCAGTAGGTGCCGCCCTGGCGCACGGTGAATTTGTAGGTGTAGGTCTCGCCCGGGTGGATGCCGTGGAAGCTCAAGCCCGGCACGCCGTCCATGTTGGCCGGCAGGATCATGCCGTGCCAGTGGATCGAGGTGTCCTCATCGAGCGCGTTGGCGACGCGCATCGTCACGGTGTCGCCCTCGCGCCAGCGCAGGAGCGGCGCTGGAATGGTCCCGTTCACCGTAATGCCCACGCGCGGGGCGCCGGTGAAGTTCACCGGCGACTCGGCAATGCGCAGGTCGAACTCGGTGCCGGTCAGCGTGGCCTGAGCAGCGTGACCGCTGTGTGGAGGCAACCCTTTTGGGTTGCCGGGGTAGGCCAACCCGCGCGACGGCCACATGCCCAGGCCGGCGGCCGCGCCGCCCACGGCCAGTCCCTTAACAAACGTACGTCGATTGATCATCTGATGTGTCCTTATTCCCATGCCAGAAGGGGCAGCGCTGTAGCGCTGCCCTACGTTGCCGCGGCAACGGGACGATCAGATGCGAAGGACGGAGAGCATCGCCAGATGCGGCGACTCGTGGCGGAGGTGGTACGAATGCAGGTGAGCGCCCGAGGAGGCGAGGTCGCGTTCTGGCGTGAGCAACGGTGTCGCCACGGGTGCCGCCGCCAGGTCCTGCGCCGTGAGCGTCTTGGCGACCCTTACCAGCGGTTCAACGACGTCTGGGAGGCAGGCGTGCGCCGGGTCGCCGCTGATGGCCGTGGCCGGCGCCGATTCCTCGTGGCACGAGGCCGCCTCAGGCGCCGCCAGCTCATCAAGACACTCCCAGCCACACGCAAGCAGCCGGCTCGACGCCAGGAGCATGATGAGGACGAGGAGATGGGCGGTGGGCCGGACCATGGAAACGCTTTCAACTATACCAGACGAGCGTTGAAGGTAGAATTCCAGCGATTGACGACCCGGCTCTACCTCGTCCTGCTGTTCGTCCTCGCCACGGTATTGGCCGACGGCGTGTCCGCGCACGGCGTTGCCGCCAGCGACAAGGACCTGATCACGCAGGGCCGGCAGCTGGCCGTCTTCATCTACCTCGGCGCCAAGCACATGGTCACCGGCTACGACCACCTGCTGTTCCTGTTTGGCGTGATCTTCTTCCTGTATCGCCTCAGGGAAGTCGCGCTCTACGTCACGCTGTTCGCCGTCGGCCACAGCATCACGCTGCTCTACGCGGTGATGAGCGGCACGCACGTCAACCCGTACCTGATCGACGCCATCATCGGCCTGTCGGTGGTCTACAAGGCGCTCGACAACCTGGGATTTTTCACGCGCCTGTTCGGCTTTCAGCCCAACACCAAGCTGGCCGTCTGGATCTTCGGCCTCTTTCACGGCCTCGGGCTCGGCACCAAGCTGCAGGACTTCTCGCTGTCGCCCGAGGGGCTGGTGCCGAACATCCTCGCGTTCAACGTCGGCGTGGAGCTCGGACAGGTGCTGGGACTCGGCGCCATCCTGATCGCCATGGGCTTCTGGCGCCGCTCGCCGGGCTTTCACCGCCACGCCGTTGCCGCCAACATCGTCGTGATGACCTGCGGTTTCGTTCTCGCCGGCTACCAGCTGGTCGGGTACGCGACCCAATAGGCCACAGACTTCACCGATTTCACAGATTGGGATCGCATGACCACTGCTAACACCCCACCACTGCCAACCGTGCCACAGCTCGCGCGCGCGATTGGCAGTGCCGTGCTCGTCGCCGCGATCATCCTGGTCACCGCGATCCTGCCCGCCGAGTACGGGATCGACCCCACCGGCATCGGCCAGGCGGCCGGCTTGCTGCGGCCGCCGGCCTCGGCGATCGACCTGACAATCCCGGTGACGCCGGAGGCCGCCGCCACCGTCACCAGGCCCGCCGCGGCCTTTCGCAGCGACGAGATGACCTTGACGCTGAAGCCCGGCGAGGGCGCCGAGATCAAGGCGACCATGGTCAAGGGCAGCAGCTACGTATTCAGCTGGATCGTCACGGGCGGCACCGTCGAGTTCGATATGCACGGCGAGTACGGGGATGGCACCGGCGGCGAGGCCAGCTACGCGAAGGGCGAAGAGGCCGCGAGCGATCACGGCACCTTCCACGCGCCGTTCGACGGCCGCCACGGCTGGTTCTGGCAGAACCTGACCTGGGAACCGGTCACGATCACGCTGAAGACCAGCGGCTTCTACAGCAAAATCGAGAAGCTCTAGAGAGGGTCGGGCTGAAGCCTTCGCCAAGGCTACGGCGGGACAAGAAAGCCCGACCCGACATCAGGCCATTACGCCGGCGGCGGTCCTTCGGATGAACCATCGGAATCGGCCGGCAGCCGCTTCGCGGGATCGCGATACCAGCTCATGGTGGGATTTTGCGAACGGCCGGCCTCGGCGAGCGCGCTCATGGCGTGCGCCGGTGTCTCGAAGCGCTCGTCAGGCACGTTCTCGGGCAAGGCCTGGCCTGCCTGCCAGTCCAGCGGAACCGTCAATAAACTACAGGCGCCGTCACTCCACACGTGGAGCACGACCTTGGTGAGCGCGGACAA
>JBEGVQ010000111.1:0-59884 GCA_041178345.1 Acidobacteriota bacterium
CATGCAGGCTCGATGAACGGCCGTCGAGCCGATGCCAGGCGCGGGCGGCATCGGCAAACACGGCCAGGCCCAGCCTGGCCAAGGCCGGCCGCCACAGCGGATGCCGGTATTCGATGGAGGCATGGGCGAGCCGCCGGCCGAAGGCCTCGCCGGTGACGACACCGGCGTCGAGCAGGGGATGGGCGCGCAGCAGCGGCTCGCGCCCGTGGCCGGTGCCCGCCCCGGGCCACAGCGCCAACGGCGCTCGGCCGGAGGCGGTCGTGACGGCGGCACCGCCCAGCCACATGGGCCAATTCTCGTTCGTGCTCGACCGCCATGCCGACGAGAGCCGGCCGGTCGTGAAGGCCGTGCCCGAGCCAAGCGGCGTCGCCGCCTCGCCGCTGGCACCGAGCGACACGCGATCGCCGGCCAGCCGCACCTCGGCCCCGCCGCCGGCCGACAGGTAGCTGTCGGCCGCCCAACGGTTGAACGCGGAGTTCGCTGTCCATCGCACCGTGCTCGACGCCCAATCGGCGACGCGCAGTCCAACGTGGCGCCGCTCCTCGCGGACACTGGGCCCCCCGTACGATTGCCGCTCCCACGATCCTTCGATCGTTGTGACCCCCGGCAGCCGCGAGAGGGCGGGAACCGCAAGCGACACCGCAACCCGCGGGCGCGCTTCCCACCACCGCCAGGCCACCGTCAGTAACTCGCCGCGCCTGGCGAGCGAAGCGGCGTCCACGCGAACCTCGTCCTGGAGCCAGCCACGGGCGAGCGTCGACGCAATCGGCACCACGCCGCGCGGCAGCGCCGGCCGTTCGACGACGATGGCGTCGATGTCGGCGGTACCGTCGCCGAGCGGGCGATAGCGCAGGGAGGTCTGGGCGGCGCTCGGCAGCTCCGCCAGCCGGCGGGCCGCATGGCCCTGCCGTCCCGGCGTCAGCACCGTGCGCGGCGGCAGCTTGAGGAGGCCCACCACCGTCGGGTGCGGTACCCGCCGGACGCCTTCGACACGGACGAGGTCCACCGCCGGCCGCGCGATCTGATTCCACGCGTCGAGTGCGGCCACCGGTTCGTCGTTCAGGAACCGGCTGGTGGCCAGCAGGTCCCACACCGCCTCGTCCTCGGGTCCGAGCACCGACGCCCGTTCCGCGGTCACGGCGGCCTTGGCCCAGTGTGATTGCAGAAAGTGCACGCCGGCCAGCTCGCGCCACGCCGCTGGATCCGCCGGACACAGTTCGGTCGCGGCCACCAGTCCCGGCGTGGCGTCGGCGACCTGGCCGGCGCGCGCCAGGTCCACCATGCGCGCGATCAGGGGACTGCAGGCACTGCTGACGGGGGTGCCGGAGTGCTGAAGTGGGGAAGTGCGGGGGTGCTGAAGTGCTGGAACGCTGGGGTCATCCGACGGCACGACCAACAGGGCCCAGCGTCCCGCCGCGGCCCATGCGCGATCGAATTCTGGTCGTGTCCAGGTCTGGAAAGGGGCGCTTGCCGGATCGTGCGCAATGACCTGCGCGGCCGTCCACCCGACGATCACGAGGTAGTGATAGCGGTTCGGCCGCACCTCGATCAGCGCCACGATCGGACGGCCGCGGTCGATCTGGTCGCGCATCCAGTCGTGGTGGGCGCCCGTGGCCCCGTCGATCGGAAACCCCTGCCAGCCACGCTGCCTGATGTCGGCCGTCAGCACGTCGGTACGAATGCCGGCCGCGCTGCGATCGATCAGCGGTGCGAAGTCCTCGGGTTGCACACGCCGGTCGCCCCAATACCGCAGCACCATGGCCATGGCGGCGCCGCCGCAGAGGGCCTCGGTTTGCGTTAGGTAGGGGACATCCAGCAGGCGCGCGCTGCCGGCCGGATTGGCGGGCGGTGTTTGTGCGAAGGCGGACGTGGCGGCCGTTACCACCAGGGCGACGGCCGCCATCACCCCCGACGCGGTGAGGCGCGCCATGGTCGTCGTGCGCTGGGTCAGCTGGCCAGCAGGATGACGATGATCAGGATCAGCAGCAGGGTCGTCAGCGAGATGACGATGGTGCTGGCACCGCCGGCCAGGGCGCTGGCGTCAACGGCGGCCGCGTGCTGGGCGAGCGTGTTGAGTTCGGCGCCGCTCAAGGTCGCCACGGCCGAGTTGGCCTGTTCGACGCTGAGGCCCAGGCGGGCCGCCATCTCCCGGGCGTCGGAACGATCGAGCACCTGGAGAACCAGCGCACGCTGCGAGTTCTCGGTGGCGGTCTTGTCGGCGAGCGCCTGGTGCAAGGCGACGGCGTCCACGACGCGGGCCTGCTGCGCATCTGCCTGAGTTGAGACTAGAAGTGCCGGAACTAGGAACAGCGCGACAACTTTCTGTGAGATCTGCATGCGAAATCCTCCGTTCCCAGAGGATGCACGAAGCGGGCCAGTTCAGCCTTTGATGGCGTATCCCCTCCTGGCGAGAACCTCGCGGACGCGCTCGCGCAGGTCGCCCTGGATTTCGACCGTGTCCTCGCGGACCGCGCCGCCCGTGCCACAGGCGCGCTTCAGTTCGCCGCACAGCTCTTTCAGGAACGCGGTGTTGCGCGGCAAGTCATACACCACCGTCACCGACTTGCCGCCGCGTCCGGCCTTCTCGAGCCGGAGCTTCGCGACCACGCGCGGTGGCACCGGCTGTTCGCCGGCGGCGAATTTCTTGCTGCACTGGCAATCGCCGATCGGCCAGCCGCACTTCGGGCACGTCTGACCTTTATCGGTGGAATAGACGAGGCGCGAATTGCTCATCGCCCCGGGGCGCGATTACTTGATGAAGGTGAACTTGGCCGAGCCGCTGGCGGTGCCCGAGAAGGGCCACAGCGAAGCGGTGCTGCGCGGGCGCGCATCGGCTTTCACGAGGACGTAGTATTCGCGATTGGCTTCGAGGATCTTGGTGTCGAAGAGCGGCAAGCGATCGAACTGAGTGACCATCTGCGCCACCTGGGCGGGGTCTTCCACGACGAACGATTCCTCGACCCGGCCGTCGAGCGCGCGCGAGATGGTGTGACGCCGGGTCAGGTTGTCGAAGTCGACGCTGGTCGAGACCACGGCGGATGCCACGGTGCGGTCAACCCACGCCGGCACCTTGAGCTTGAGTTCAACGGTGTAGGTGAACACGGTGCGCAGGCCGCTTTGCACCACGGCCTTCATTTCGTCGGTGAGACCGCCGTCGAGCGCGAACGTGACCAACACCTGTCCATCGCGATTGAGCGTCTTCACCCGCAGCGTTTCGGCAGCCTGGGCCGCCGCCGGTGCGGCCGGCACGACCAGCAAGCTGAGCAGGCAGGCCGCTCTCACGAGGTTTCGGACGGAGTACGGACGGATTGGGATCATCAGCTAATCGCGGTTCCGGCAGACTTTAGCACACGTAACGGCTAATTGGGACTGGTATGATCGGGCTGGGCGCCAGAAAATAATGAAACTCCGGCTATTTTCGCTGATCGCGGTGATTGGCGCCAGTGTCTTGCTGGCCCCGCGGGGCTCTGCGCAGGAATTGCCCTACCAGATCTTCGAGCGATACCTCGAACCGCTCGCCCAGCAGATTGGCATGCCGGGCCTGTCGGCCGTGATCGTGCGCAATAACCGCATCGAGTGGGAGAAGGGCTACGGCTACTCCGACGTCGAAAACAAGGTGCGCGCCACCCCCGATACCCTGTATCCCATTGGCGGCGTGACCCAGGCCATGAGCGCGGTGCTCCTCGCGATCTGCACCGACCGGCTCGCCCTGGAGGTCGATACCGGCATGCGCAAGTGGGTGCCGGCCTTCCCCGAGGACGCCAGCGTGCGCCACGTCCTGGCCCACGTGTCCGAGGGCCGCTATGTCTACGACCCCAGCCGCTATGCGGCCCTCACGCCGGTCGTGGAGGACTGCACGAAGCGGCCCTTCCGGGTGGCCCTCGCCGACGAGATCCTGCAGAGCCTGGCCATGACGTCGTCGGTGCCCGGGCTCGACCTGGGGCAGCCCGGCGGGCAGGCCGCGCGCGACCTGTTCGATGCGGCGCGGGTCGCGCAGTACCAGGCCCGGCTGACCCGATTGGCCAAGCCGTACCGGATCGACCGTAATGGCTCCCAGCCCTCCGAGTATCCGTCGTACGGACTGGACGCCTCTGGAGGCATGGTGTCGTCGGCGCGCGACCTGGCGCGCTTCGAGGCCGAGCTCGACGACAACATCAACAACGTGCCGATCAGCCTGAGCACGCTCAACAAGATGTGGACGCCGTTCAGGTTCGACACCGGCGCCGCCGCGCCGACCGGCCAGGGCTGGTTCGTCCAGAGCACGTCGCAGGAACGGCTGGTGTGGACCTTCGGCCACATTCCAGACGCGGCCTCGGCGCTGATCGTGAAGATGCCGTCGAAGCGGCTGACGCTGGTCCTGTTGTCCAACAGCGGCGGCCTGGCCACCGGCCAGGACTTCGAGAAGGGTGACGTCACCACCTCGCCGTTTGTGAGGGTCTTCCTGCGCCTCTTCATCTAAACTTCGACTGCCGCCGCATGCCGCTGTCAGTCCTTCACCGCGCGACCCTGCTCTCCGTGCTGCTGCTGGCGTTCCCCAGCCCGGCCCGCGCCCAGGACATTTTCGCGGTGCCGTTCGCGGGTGTGAAGTTCGGCGGCGCCACCTCGATCTTCGACCTGGAATTTGCCGCCGACAAGAAGACCTTCACCATGGGCGCGTCGGCGGTGATGCTCGGGAACGGGGTGTTCGGCTACGAGGCCGACTTCGGCTACATGCCGAATTTCTTCAAGAACGAAAAGAGCCCGCCGGTGTACAAGCCCGGCAGCTACGTGATTGATCTCTCGGGGGGCGTCATCCTCGCCCTGCCGGAGGCGGTCACCGGCGGCGGGTTGCGGCCTTACGCGGTGGTGGGCGTGGGGTTGGTAAACGCGCAAGCGGCCGACGTCCTCGAGATCTTCCAGATCCGGCGGACGGTGCCGGCGTTCAAGATCGGGATCGGCGCCCAGGCGCTGCTGCTGACCAACAACGTGGGCATCCGGTTCGATTTGCGCCACGTGCGCAGCTTCACCGGCGACGATGGGTCGCTGGCCCGGGTGGGCCGGCGGATTAGCTACTCCCGATTTACGATCGGCCTGCTGCTCAGGTTGTAGCTAAGCGCGTCCCGCGAATTCACGGGTCTCGGTATGCACCTTGACCTTCTCGCCTTCCTTGATGAACAACGGCACCTGGATCTCCATGCCGGTCTCGAGCACCGCCGGCTTGGTCACGCTGCCGCTGGCCGTGTTGCCCCGCACCCCCATTTCCGTGGACGCGACCGTGAGCTCGACGTGCGGCGGAAAGACGATGCCGATGGGCTGGCCGTTGTAGCGGTGAATCTGCACCTCGACGTTGTCCACCAGCAGGCCGCGATCATCGCCGAGGATCTCGCTGCCGAGCGTGTGCGTCTCGAACGATTCCTGGTCCATGAAGTGGAAGCCGTCGGCGTCGGCATAGGAGAAGGTGGCTGACGACATCACCAGGTCCGGCTCGGCGAACTTCTCGCCCGCCTTGAAGGTCTTGTCGAAGACCGCGCGGGTGATGAGGTTGCGCATCTTCAGGCGCACGAGGGTTTGCCCGCCCCGGGCCGTCGGCTTCGACACCTCGACGTCCAGGCAGTGATAGGGGGCGTTCTCGTATTCGAAGTACGCCTTGCGCTTGATCTCGATCGCTTCCAGCAGTGCAGCCATCTCGGCATTGTATCAAGGTCAGGCACGGTGGCTGCTGATGGCACGGCCGGGTCTGCAACCCGGACGAGTCGATTCAGCGGATGCGCGATCGCGACGGCTACGACAAGCCGCTCAAGTGGCCGGACCAAGACGAGGTCGACCATGGCCCTGGCGGGCGGGCAGACCCGCGCCACGCGGGTGTCCTACCCCCCACGGCGGTCCAGGCAGCGTCACAAACCTCGGGTCGTGGGTTCATAACCTCGGCGAAGGCGGTAAGATTGACCGCTGTTCTGTTTCGATGACTCGCCTATTTTCCGAGGTTGTCCCCACATGAGTAGAAAGCTTGTTCGGAGCCTGATGGCCGTGCTGGCCGTCAGCCTGTTACTTCCCGCGGCCGCGGCGGCCCAGGGTGGCGGCGCCAGCAGCACCGGCACCATCCAGGGCCGCGCCGCCGATGCGAGCGGCGCGATTCTGCCCGGCGTCACCGTGACGGCGGTCAGCCCGTCGATGATTGGCGCGCAGACCCAGGTCACCAATGACAACGGCACGTTCCGCTTCCCGGCCGTGCCGCCGGGCGTCTATTCGCTGACCTTCGAGCTGGCCGGCTTCAGCACCGTCAGGCGCGACGGCGTCTCGATTTCACTTGGCTTCACCGCCAACGTGAACGCCGAGATGGCGTTGGCGACCCTGCAGGAGACCGTGACGGTCTCGGGCGCCGCGCCGGTGATCGACACCACCGCCAGCCGCGTGCAACAGAACTTCAAGCTCGACCAGCTGGACTCAATCCCGAACGGCCGCGACATGTGGGCGCTGCTGGCGGCGACGCCGGGCGTGGTGATGAGCCGCATCGATGTCGGCGGCAACCGTGCCGGCACGCAAACCGGCTACACCGCCTATGGCCTGAGCGGCCAGGTGCGCGTCTCGGTCGAAGGCATCAACACCACCGAGGGCACGGGCGGCGCCGGCTTCTACTTCGACTACGGCTCGTTCGAGGAAGTGTTCCTCGGCGTCGCCGGCCAGGGCGCCGAAGCGGCCACCCCCGGCGTGCAGTCACAGTTCCTCGGCAAGTCGGGCGGCAACCGCTTCGCGGGCGAGCTCTACCAGGACTTCTACAACAACAGCTTCCAGGGCGCGAACCTGTCGGATGAACAGCTCGCCAGCGGCCTGCGCGTCGGCAGCAATGAAGTGCAGAAGTACTACGACTTCAACATCAACTTCGGCGGCCCGATCAAGCGCGACCAGATCTGGTTCCACACCGCGTGGCGCAAGCAGTTCAATGCGGTCGAGCAGCCGCTGTTCAACTTCGACAGCGACTTCGAGACCTGGAACACCAACCCGTCGCTCAAGACCACCTACCAGATCAACCAGCGCCACAAGCTGATTGGTTACTACCAGTGGAACATGAAGGTGCAGCCGAACCGGCTGCCGTTTGGCACCTACACCTACGAAAGCGCCGGACCCACCTCGCGCCAGGAATCGCCGAGTTGGGTGTGGAAGGGTGAGTGGAACGCGACGCTCAGCGACAAGCTGTTCGTCGAGGCCCGCTTTGGCGACTTCGGCTACTACGATGCCCGTCTCGCCAACAGCGACGAAGACTACTTCTGGCGCGACAGCGGCCGCCTGGTGCTGACCGGGGCCCACGCGCAGAGCCAGAACGATCGCGATCGCAAGCAGTTGACCGGTGCCGCGACCTACTTCCTCGATACCAGGCGCGGCAGCCACACCATCAAGCTTGGTGGCGAGATGTATCTCGAGTCGCAGTGGGGCGGCCGCGAGCAGAACGTCGGCGGCGATATCGAACACATCTACTCGAACGGGGTCTCGAGTTCGGTGGTGTTCGGCATTCCGACAGCCCTCTCGGTGAGCGGCCTCAAGGCGAGCGACAACGGGGACCTGCTGGTGGTCAACAAGCTGGACCAGCAGGACGCGTTCATCAATGACACCTGGACCATGGGACGGGTCACGTTGAACATCGGCGCCCGGTGGGACCGCTATCGCGGGTGGAGCCCCGATCAGAACCAGATTGCCTATGCCATCGGCCCGGTCAGCGTCCCGGCGCAGAACTTCCCCGAGCGGTCGTACTACACCTGGAACTCGTTCGGCCCCCGAATCGGCATGATCTACGACCTGGCCGGCGACGGCAAGACCGTGGTCAAGGCCAGCTACGGCCTGTTCTGGCACAACCCCGGCCCCGGCGTGAGCGCCGACGCCAACCCGAACCAGAACAACAAGAGCGTGACCTACAACTGGAACGACCTGAACGGCGACCGCCGCTTTCAGCTCGGCGAACAGGGCGCGCTGACCAACACCACGCTGTCGGGTTCGATCCAGTTCGACCCCAGCATCACCCAGCCGTTCTCGCACGACGTGTCGTTCTACGTCGAGCGCCAGCTGGCCGCCGGCCTCGGTGCGCGCGCCGGCTTCGTCTACAAGTCGGAAGACGACCTGATCGCCCAGTACGTGCCGGGCCGTCCGATCAGCGCCTATACGGTGCCGTTTAGCTTCGTTGATATTGGTGCCGACGGACGCGCCAACACCGGCGATGAACAGACCCGCACGCTCTACGGCGTGCCGGCGGCGTCGGCCGCCAGCTTCCCGTTGACCAACGTGGTGCAGAACACGCCGCGGTTTTCGCGCTACCAGACCGTCGAGACTTCGCTCGTGAAGCGCATGGGCAACCGCTGGTCGGCGCAGGCTGGTGGCAGCTACACCTGGGCGCACGACTTCCCGGGCGCGTATCCGAACGATCCCAACGGCACCTTCGACCAGGACACCTCGCGGTGGGACTTCAAGCTCTCGGGCACCTACGAGGCCCCCTGGAAGATTCGCGTCTCGCCGCTCGTCCGGCACCAGGCCGGCGCGAACTTCGCGCGCACCATTTCCGTGGGGTCGGCCGCGGCGACCGCGGCCGGCGCCATCTATAGCGGGACCATCACCGCCGAACCGCTCAACTCACGCCGCCAGGACAACATCACCGTGGTCGACGTGCGCGCCGAGCGGTCGTTCAACCTGGGCGGGACCGTGCGGGTTCGCGCGCTGTTCGACCTGTTCAACATCACGAACAGCAACGCGGTCGAAACCCGCACGATCGCGACCGGGACCGCGTTCCTGCGGCCCACCGCGGTGCTGGCACCGCGCACCGCGCGCGTCGGCGTCCGCTTCCAGTTCTGACGCGGATGTCGGGACCGCAGGTGACGCAGACTGCGAGCTAAACAACACGAGGCCGCCGGTGATTGAACCCCGGCGGCCTCGGCCTTGGCCTCCCGCCTGAATTCGCCCACTCACCAACCCCAGCGCTCACCGGTTCCGGATACCTTCCGCCCACCCGGCAGGGGTAAATGGCACTCGTTGACAGATCCATGACCTCGGGATAGCTTGGCGCACTCAAACGCACTGCTGTGCGTCCCTGGAAGACGTCCGTCGTAACGTGTCGGCTTGATGGCCAGCTGTCGCTGTGCCGCGTGGAGGGTGACTGAGGTGATGCACAGGCTAATTGCGAGTCTTGTGGTAGGAATGCTGGGCGTAGCGGGCCTTGCCGCCGCCCAGGGTGGCGCGACTTCGACCATCTCGGGAACCGTGGCCGACAGCGGCGGCGGTGTGCTGCCCGGCTCGGACGTGACGGCTCGCCACAACGCCACCAGCGTCACGGTGGCCACGGTCACCAACGGTGACGGCCTGTTCTCGTTTCCCAGCCTTCCCCCGGGGGCCTACACCATCACCGTGTCGCTGCCGGGGTTCAAGACGGTGGTCGTCAACGATGTGGTGTTGACGTCGGCCGCGGGTGCCAACGTCAAGGCCGTCCTTGAGGTCGGCGGCTTGACCGAACAGGTGACCGTCACCTCGTCGTCCGAGATCGTGCAGACGCAATCGTCGACGGTCTCGTCCACCATCAACACCACGCAGATCATGAAGCTCCCGGTCACCTCCCGCAGTGCCATGGACTTCGTGAATTTCCTGCCCGGCGTTTCGACGCCCGGCGGCAATCGCGACGCCACCGTCAACGGCCTGCCACGCGGGATGATCAACATCACGCTCGACGGGGTCAACATCCAGGACAACACCCTGCGGTCCACGGACGGCTTCTTTGCCATCGTCAGCCCGCGCCTCGACGCGATCGAGGAGGTCACCCTGACCTCGGCCTCGCAGGGCGCCGGCGACACCGGCCAGGGCGCCGTGCAGGTGAAGTTCACGACCCGGTCGGGAACCAACACCTTCACCGGCAGCGGTTATTACTTCTACCGCAGCGACAAGCTGAATGCGAATACCTGGTTCAACAATCGCAACGGCGTCGACAAAGCGAAGCTGAAACAGAACCAGATGGGTGGTCGGGTGGGAGGTCCGGTCGTCATTCCCGGCCTGTTCAACGGGCGCAACAAGGCGTTCTTCTTCGTGAACTACGAAGAGCAACGCCAGCCGAGCGACGTCACCCGCAATCGCACGATTCTCAATGCGGGGGCGGTCGCCGGCAACTTCACCTACGGGTCGACGACCGTGAACCTGCTGGAGCTGGCGGCGCGCAATGGTCAGCTCGCGACGGTCGACCCGACCATCGGCAAGCTGCTGGCCGATATCCAGGCCGCCACCGCCAGCGGCTCGAAGGCGGTCATCGACCCAAACCTTGAACGCTTCACCTACAACGTCGCGGTGCAGTCGATGCGCCGCTATCCGACATTCAGGCTCGATTACAACCTGGCGACGAATCACCGCGCCTCGTATTCGTACAACTACCAGAAGTTCACCGACTACCCGGATACCTTGAACGGCTTCGACGCCAGTTTCCCCGGGTTCCCCGTGGCGGCCGGGCAGGAGTCGGTGCGCATGAGCTGGAGCGCGCCGGTTCGCTCGGTGCTGTCGTCGAACCTGGTCAACGAAGCGCGCGTCGGCTACAGCAGCGCGCCGGTGAAGTTTTTCGAAGAATTGAATACCGGGATGTTCACCGGCACGACCGCGCCGCAGGCGGGGTTCGCGATTACCTTTCCCACCGTCGGCTCGGCACTCCAGAACCCGGGGCCCCTGCCGTCGCCACAGTCGCGCAATGCCACGACCCTGGTGGTGGAAGACACCGTCAACTGGCTGAAGGGCAATCACAGCATCACCATGGGCGGTTCGTTCACGCAGTTCGACATTTGGGCGAAGAACTCGATGCTGGTGCCGCAATTGCGCTTCAGCACCTTGCCGTCGGACCCGGCCAGCGTGTTGTTCGTGGCGGCCAACTTCCCCGGCGCCTCGGCGGCCCAGGTGACGGCCGCCTCGAACCTCTACGCGCTCCTGACCGGCCGCATCGACCGGATTGCCGGCGATGCGCGCATCAACGCCGAGTCGGGGCAATACGAATGGGTGGGCGTGGGCCGGCAGGAAGGCCGGTTGCGCGAGGCCGGGGCGTACCTGCAGGACTCCTGGCGCGTCCGTCCCAACCTGACTGTCAACGCGGGACTTCGCTACGATGTGCAGTCGCCGTTCCAGGCGTCGAACAGTCTGTATTCGTATGCCACGATTGACGACCTGTGTGGCGTCTCGGGCAGGAAGGACGACAACCAGTGCAACCTGTTCCAGTCCGGGGTCATGCCCGGCGCCAAGCCCACCTTCAAGCAGCTTGAGGAGGGAATCTCGACCTACAACACCGACTACAACAACGTGGCGCCGAGCGTGGGCTTCGCCTGGACGCCGGGCCCGCGGACCGGCGTGCTCGGCGGGCTCATGGGCCCCGACGGTGATTTCGTCGTTCGCGGCGGATTCACCCGCTCGTTCAGCCGATCCGGCCTGAACGACTTCACCGGGATTTTCGGCGCCAACCCGGGCCTCCGCATTGCCGTCAACCGCGAGGAAGCCAGCGGCAACCTCGGTGCCGTGCCGTTACTGCTGCGCGACACGGCGCGGCTGGGCCAGCCGGACTTCCCGGCGAGGCCCGTCTATCCGATGACCGATGTCATCACCGGCGACGTCAGCGTGTTCGACCAGAACATCCAGGTGCCGAATGCCGACTCCTACTCGCTGGGACTCCAGCGCAGCGTCTCGCGCAACATGGCGCTCGAGGTGCGCTACGTCGGCACCCGCGGCCGCGACTCGTGGCGCACCTGCACCGATGGCAACAACGGCAGCTGCACCACCGGCAGCCTGAACTACAACGAGTTCAATATCTTCGAGAACAAGTTCATTGACGAGTTCAGAGCGGCGCAGGCCAACCTGAGCGCCAACATCGCCGCCGGCCGCGGCAACACCTTCGCCTACACCGGTGCCGCCGGCACCGCACCGTTGCCGACCTTCCTGGCGTTTTTCAACGCGCAGGCCGCAGCCAATGCCGGCAACACAGCCGCGTACACCGGCACCAACTGGACCAACGCCACATTCCTCAACTACCTGGCCATCCGCAATCCCAATCCCTTCGGCTTTGCCTCGGCCGGCGCCAACGGCCTGATGGGCAGCGCGACGCTGCGCGCCAACGCCGCCGCCGCCGGCATCCCGGCCAACTACTTCGTGGCCAACCCCGACCTGCTCGGCGGCGCTTTTATCACCACCAACACCGGCCGGTCGACCTACAACTCGTTGCAGATCGAACTGCGGCGGCGCTATTCGGACGGCCTCCAGTTCCAGGCCAGTTACGTGCTCGGTCGCGGCGAAGTCTCCAACTGGGAGACCTGGCGCCGCGAGCAGGTGATGATTCGCGATGCCGGCACGCCCGGCGATGTGGCGCACCAGTTCAAGGCCAACGTCGTCTATGACCTGCCGTTCGGCCAGGGCCGCAAGTGGGGACGGAACGTCAACCGCTTGGTCGACACCCTGATCGGGGGCTGGCAGGTTGGCCTGTCAGCCCGCGTGCAGAGCGGCCGCCTGGTCGACCTCGGCAACGTCCGGATTGTCGGCATGAGCCGTGACGAGGTGCAGAAGATGTTCAAGCTGCGCTTCGATGACGCCGGCCGCAAGGTGTGGATGCTGCCGGAAGACGTCATCAACCAGACCATCAACGCGTTCAGCGTCAGCGCCACCACGGCGTCCGGCTACGCCGGCGCCGCGCCGACCGGCAAGTACTTCGCGCCGGCCAATGGTCCCGACTGCATCGAAGTAGACAGCGGCGCCAACTACGGCGATTGCGCCGAGCGGTCGGTCGTCCTGACCGGCCCGCTGTTCCGGCAGTACGACCTGCGGCTCTCGAAGCGGACCAAGCTGTTCGGCAGATCCGACCTCGAGCTCTCACTCGAAGCGCTGAACGTCTTCAACCAGGCCAACTTCATTCCGGTCGGCATCGGGAACGGCAACACCATAGCCAACTACGAAGTCACCGCGCTGACTGGTACCAACACCGCGCGCCTCGTTCAGTTGGGCGCCCGCTTCAGCTGGTAACCACCTCGTGGGCAGGGGGACCGGGAGGTCCCCCTGCCCGGCTGCGAAGCACGCCTTATCGCTTGAACAACCCGACGAGGGCGCCTTTGCCGCGAATCTTCCCCGCCATCGCGGCCATCACCGCCGCGCGGGTCTGCGCCGGGGACTGGCCGACGGCTGGCACGTCGATGGTCGCGTCGAGCGCGTAAACCTCGAACACGTAGTGATGGACAGGGCCCGACGCCGGCGCGCCGGGGCCGCGGTAGTACGGGCCGCTGGCGCTGAGCTGACGCGTGCCGTCGGGCAACTGGCTGCCTTGCGGCACGCCCTCCGGCAGTGCCCGGGTGCCCTTCGGGATGTTCCACAGCATCCAGTGCAGGATGTCGTCGGTGCCGTTGCCAATCGCCGTGTCCGCGTCGCGCGCAATCACCACGAAGCTGACCGCATCGTCCGGCGCCGTCCACGCGAGCGGCGGCGACACCTGGGCGCCGGCCTGCGTGTACTGCGCGGGAATCGTCCCGCCATCGCTCCACGCCGTGGTGGTCAACGACATCACCTGGATCGGACCCCGGCGGTTCTGCCCGCCGCCACCACCGACGGCGGGTGGGGCGGGCAGGGGATTCGGGAGTCCGGCCACGCCGGGGCCCTGCGTCTTCTTCCACGCGTCGTAGCGCAGGCGCAGCGTCTTGACCGGGTTGAGGTTCTCGCCCACCTTGATCTGGTTGGGGCCCTTGTCGGCGCCTGGCTGCGACGCCGTCAGGTACATCGCGTACTTGCCGTTGTTGTGCGAATCGCCGCTCGTGTCCTTCGGATCCGACGCCAGGATGTAAGCGATGTGCGACGTGCGGCCGTCGCACGGAATGGCCGGGGCCACGCCGTCGGCCGGCCACGGCGGACAGACGCAGCGGCTGTCGCCGCCCGAGCCGTCGGCCGCCTCCATGGCGGCCATCACGCGATCGGTGATGGATCCGGCGGCCTTGATGAACGCCTGCACCGCGTTCGGCATGACGTTGCCCGCGCGCAGGATGTTGCCCTGGATTGAATAGAAGATCTCGGTGCCGGGCACCTGGCCCTGGAGGTCCTGCGAGACGTAGCCGTTGGTCAGGCCCGAGTGGCCGGCGCTACGGCCCTGCAGATCAAGAATGCCGAACTGCCGGCTCTGGAACGCCGGGTCGGCGCTCAGCAATTCGATAATGCGCTTGGGGTCGGTCCCCTTCTGCAGCTCTTCGAACACGAGCATCTGGTTCTTGTGCGTGCCGTCGACGCCGGCCTGGCAGGCGGCAACGCCCTTGCCGGGTACCACCACGGCCTGCACGCCCATCAGGAACTGGTCGTCGCGATCGACGCACGTGGCCGAGGCAATCACCACGCGGCCCGAGACGCGATCGACGGCAATCACCGACCAGGTGGCGAAAGCCGGGGAGGGCAGGGCGCAAAAAAGAGTCACAAACAGGATGGCTCGACGCATGACAAGGTCCCCTTCTGGTGTCTTGATGTCCCTCGTACCGCGAGGATGCCAGTCACTATATACTTACCGGCGTCTATCACCTTGGGAGGGACAATGAGAATCGCTCGAATCAGCGTGGTCGTGGCCGTCGTCCTGACGTGGGCTCCGGTGGCGCAGGCGCAAACCGCCCCGACCTTTGCCAGGGACGTAGCGCCGATCTTCTATTCCAAGTGCGTCGAGTGCCACCGTCCAACCATGTTCGCGCCCATGTCGTTGATCTCGTTTGACGAGGCGCGGCCGTGGGCGCGGTCGATCAAGCAGCGCGTCACGGCCCGCACCATGCCGCCCTGGGGTGCCGAGACCGCGCCCGGCGCGTTCAAGAACGACCCGCGGCTCACCGAGAAGGAAATCGCGACCATCGTCGCGTGGGTCGACGCCGGCGCGCCCAAGGGCAACGACCGCGACCTGCCGGTGGCTCCGAAGTATGCCGACGGCTGGAGCATCGGCAAGCCTGATGCCATCTTCACGATGGAAGAGGCCTTCCAGATTCCCGCCACCGGCGTCGTCGAGTACCAGTACCTGCGGATGCCGACCGGCCTCACGGAAGACAAGTGGATCCAGGCGATCGAGATCAAGCCCCAGGCCCGCAGCCAGGTGCATCACGTGATCGCCTACACGCAGCCGGCCGGCCAACCCATGACGGCGGGCGGGGCGCTCGGCCCGGGCAACATTGGCGGCGTGACGCCGAACAAGCCGGGCGTGGTGTTCGAGCCTGGCGTCGGCCGCTTGCTGGCCGCCAATTCCGACATCGTCCTGCAGATGCACTACACGACCAACGGCGAGGCCGCCACCGACCGGACGCAGATCGGCGTCGTTTTCGCCAAGGAACCACCGAAGTATCAGCAGCGAGGCGGCAGCGTCATTCAACCGCGATTCGCGATTCCGGCCGGCGCGCCGGCGCACGAAGTAAAAGGATCGCGGGTGCTGTCCGCCGACACGCTGATTACTTCGTTTACACCCCACATGCACATGCGCGGCAAGGACATGACCTACACGGCGAAGTTCCCGGACGGTACCACCGAAGTGCTGCTGTCGGTGCCGAAGTACGACTTCAACTGGCAGATCACCTACGAACTGGCCAAGCCGCGTCTGTTCCCGAAGGGCACCGAGATCCAAGTGGTCGCGCACTTTGACAACTCGCCGGCCAACAAGTTCAATCCCGATCCCACCAAGGTCGTCACCTGGGGTGACCAGACTTTCGAGGAGATGATGATCGGCTTCTGGGGCACCATCGTCGAGCGTCCGGCCGCTACCACCAGCGCGCAACAGAAGTAACCGTGTTCTCGCGTCGCGCGTTCATTTCCATGGCCAGCGCCTCGGCGCTGGCCATTCCAGCCAAAGCCTGGTCACGCCAATCGCCACGGCCCGCCGTGGACGGCGCGCGCCTGCGCAACCGGCTCGAGCGCCTGAGCACGCACGGCCGGCCGCCCGGCGGCACGTTCGCCTCGGGCGTGTCGCGCGTGGCGTATTCGGTGGCCGACCTCACGGCCCGGGCGTTCATCATCGACGAGATCAAGTCGGCCGACATCGTGCCCCGCATCGACGCCGCCGGCAACATCTTCGCCCGCTACGGTGGCCAACCCAACCAGCCGGCCATCCTGTTCGGGTCGCATATCGACTCGGTGCCGAACGGCGGCAATTTCGATGGCAACCTCGGTTTCTTCGCGGCGCTGGAGGTGATCCAGGCCGTGCAGGCGGCGAAGCTGCAGACCCGGCATCCGCTTGAAATGGTGTTGTGGGCGCACGAGGAGAGCACGGCCTTTGGCATCGGCACCGCGGCCAGCCGCATTGTTGCCGGCGACCTGCAGGCCGGTGACATGGACCGGACGTGGAACGGCATGCGCCGCGCCGATGCGATCCGGCGCATTGCCGGCAGTCCCGATCAGATCGAAACCGCCGTGCGCGGCAAGGGCGCGTGGCACTCGTACGTCGAGCTCCACATCGAGCAGGGCGGCACACTCGACCAGGCCAGGATCCCGATTGGCATCGTTGAGGGCATTGTCGGGATTCACCGCTACGACGTTGTGATCGAGGGCTTCGCCAATCACGCCGGCACCACGCCGATGGGCGAGCGCCAGGATGCCTTGGTTGCCGCCTCGCAGTTGACCCTGGCGGTGCGCGAGATTGCCGCGCGCCGGCAGGGCCGTCAAGTGGGCACCGTGGGCCGGATCGCCGTCGAGCCCAATTCGCCGAACGTCATTCCCGGCCGCGTGACGCTCAGCGTGGAGTTCCGTGACCTGTCGGACCAGGTGCTTCGCGAACTCGGTGATGCCGTGACGGCGCGCGGCGCCGCGATTGCGCAAGACACCGGCACGACCATCACCTTCGCGCTCGCCAGCACCAACCTTGGGGCCCCGGCCAGCAGCGGCGTCCAGGACGCCATCGCGACGGCCGCCAGCGCGCTCAGCCTGCAGACGCGCCGGCTGCCGAGCGGTGCCGGCCACGATGCGCAGCAGATCGCGCGGCTGTGCCCCATGGGCATGATCTTCGTGCCGAGTGTCGGCGGCATCAGCCACTCACCGAAAGAGCTCACCACGTGGGATGACTGCACCCGTGGCGCCAATGTGCTGCTTGGCGCGGTGTTGGCACTGGACGCGCGCGACTCCGTGTAGGCGCGCCTCGGGTACAACTCGCCTGTAGTACACTGAGTTTCCACCTTTCAAGAATGTTGTAACTGCATGTCTTCGACTCGACTCGTACTCGTCTCGGCCCTCAGCTTGTTCATCGTGGTGTTCGACGCGTCCGCGCAAAGCCAGCCTGGTTCGGCCAACGTGGCAACCGCGGTCCGCGCGACTGAAGCGCCGGCCATTGATGGCGACGTGCTGGGCGACCCTGCGTGGCAGGCGGCGACGCCGATGACCGGCTTCGTGCAGGAGCAGCCCAACGAGGGGCAGCCCGCGTCGGAGAAGACCGAGGTTCGCGTCATCTTCACCGCCGATACCTTGTATGTCGGCGTGGTGTTGTACGACTCGGACCCGGGCGGCATCATCGTGTCGGACGCACGCCGGGACTCGCCGTTGGATGACACCGATAGCTTCCAGATGATTTTCGACACCTATCGCGACCGCCAGAACGGGTTTGTGTTCGGGACCAACCCCGCCGGCGTCGAGTACGACGGTCAGGTGACCAACGAAGGGCAGGGCGGTGGCGGGCTGGGCTTCGGCCAGATGCAGTCGGGCGGCTCGGGTTCGGGCTTCAACATCAATTGGGACGGCGCCTGGAGCGTGCGTACCCGCATGACCGACCAGGGCTGGTCGGCCGAATTTGCGATTCCGTTTCGCACGCTGCGCTATCCGGCCACCACCGACCAGACGTGGGGCATCAACTTCCAGCGCAACATCCGGCGCAAGAACGAGCGCGCGTTCTGGGCGCCGATCCCGCGCCAGTTCAACCTGTACCGCCTGTCGCTTGCCGGATCGCTGGCGGGCGTGCAGACCCCGGCGCTGCGCAACCTGCGCCTTACCCCGTATGTCCTGGGCAACGCGCTCAAGTCGGGTGTGAAGCCGGTGGATGGGGAACTGCGCGGTGATGTCGGCGGCGACCTGAAGTACGGAATCACACCCAGCCTGACCCTGGACGCGACCGTCAACACCGACTTCGCGCAGGTCGAGGTCGACGACCAGCAGGTCAACCTGGATCGCTTCAACCTGTTCTTCCCGGAGAAGCGGCCGTTCTTTCTCGAGAACGCCGGGTTCTTCAGTGTCGGCAACCCGGGCGAAGTCGACTTGTTCTTCAGCCGGCGCATCGGCATCAGCAACTCCGGCGAGGCCATTCCCATCCTTGGGGGCGGCCGCGTCTCGGGCAAGGCCGGCCGCTTCAACGTCGGCGTGCTCAACATGCAGACCGACGAGTTCGCGAACACGGTCGCCAGCACCAACTTCACGGTCATGCGCGTGAGCCGCGACCTGCCGAACCGCTCGTCGATCGGCGGGATCTTCACCAATCGCCTCGACACCGGCGACCTGGCCGGTGACGCCACGGCGGGGCGCACCTACGGCGTGGACGGCCGGTGGGGGGTCGGCGCGACCAGCATGTTCACCGGCTTCTTCGCCAAGACCGACAGCGAGGGCATCACCGACGGCACCCACGCTTTCAACATCCGTTCGCAGACCAACCGGCCGCAGTGGGACCTGAATGCCGGCTACCAGGAGGTCGGCGCGGGCTTCAATCCGGAGGTGGGGTTCCTGAGCCGCCGGGGCTACCGCAAGCCCGACGTGTTCCTGATGACGCGCTTCCGCCCGAAGGACTTCATCAACATCCAGGAACTACGGCCGCACGCGACCTTCCGCGGCTTCTGGGGGCTCGACGGCTTCCAGGAGACCGGGTTCCTGCATCTCGACAACCACTGGCAGTTCCGCGACAGTACCGAGATCCATACCGGCATGAACCTCACGCTCGAAGGCGTGCGCTCGCCGTTCCAGATCTTCCCCGGGGTGGTCGTCCCGCCCGGCACCTACGAGCACGCCGAAGCGCAGCTGGTCGGCATGAGCAACCAGGGCGCGCCGTTCAGTGTCAGCATGCGGGTGACCGCCGGCGGGTTCTTCGGCGGCGATCGCCTGAGCCTCAGCCCGACGATCAGGTTTCGGGCGGGCGACGCCCTGACCTCGGAAGTGACCTATCAGCGCAACGACGTGTCCTTGCCCGGCGGCGCCTTCGTGACGAACCTGGTGCGCACCCGCATCTCGTACTCCTTCTCGTCGCGCGTGTTCACGCAGGCGCTGATTCAGTACAACGACCGCGCCGACCTGTGGTCGATGAACTTCCGCTTCGGCTGGCTGCAGGCGGCCAACACCGGCCTGTTCGTCGTCTACACCGACACCCGCGGCCTCTATGAGCTCAACGAGCGGCCGGAACGGACCGACCGTTCCCTGATCGTCAAGTACTCCTACATGTTCGACCTGTTTCGCTGAAGGCGGGTTGTCGTTCCGCCAGGAGCAGCGGCCAGGGTGACGCCGGCGACGCGGCGGCTGGTGGTTGCGGCATTGTTGGGCGCCGGCTGAGCCTATAATCGTGGCGGTGCCCCGCATCCGGCTGCTTCGTCCGCTCCCGCGTTCGATGACGCGGCCGCTCTCGGTGCTCGCCGTGGTCGCGTGGATTGCGACCATGGCGGTCATGGTCGATCGCGCCTACCTCCAGGCATCGCCCGCCAACCTGGCCACCGACCTGGCCCGCTACGGCTCGACCGCCCAGTGGCGCGGCGTCTACTATCGCGGCGAAAAGATTGGCTTTACCGTCAGCCAGGTCGAGCGCACCAACGACGGTTTCGAGCTGAGCGAGGATGGGCGGCTGCAGTTCTCGTTGCTCGGCGCCACGACCGCGGCGGTGCTGCGGACGACGGCCCGCGTGGACCGCGCGTTCGCGCTGCAGACGTTCGAGTTCTCGCTCGATCCGGGCACCGGGCCGACGACCGTTCGCGGCCGCCTCGACGGCCTGCGGCTGTCCCTTGACATCATCAGTGCCAGCGGCACGCGTTCGGAAACACGGGACCTCGAGGCGCCTCCCGCCCTCATGCTGAGCATGGGCCGCCGGCTGGCCAGCGAGGGGCTGGTCGCGGGCACTCGCCACGAATGGCAGATCTTCGACCCGGCCACGATGAAGAACGCGCCGGTGCAGCTGGTGATCGGCGAGCGCGAGGTCGTCAACGCCGGCGGCCGCCCCATTCCGGCGTTTCCGGTCGAGCTGGCCTTCTCGGGACTGCGCACCACCGCGTGGATCACCGACACCGGCGAGATGGTCCGCGAGGAAAGCCCGATGGGGCTGATCTCCGTGCGCGAAACGCAGGAGCAGGCCACGACCCTGGCCGTGACCAACCGGATGCAGCAAGACATGCTGGCGGCGTCGGCCGTGGTGCCGGCCATGCCGCGGGGCGCGTTCATCACCGAGCCGCGCGACGTGACGCGGTTGCGGATGCGCATCGACCACGCCGACCTGTCGGGCCCAGACCTCCAGGGGGTCGGCCAGACCGTCACCGGCAACATCGTCGAACTCGTGGATCCGCGCGGGCTCACCGCCGGGCCGGCCGAGACCGATCTCGATCGCTACTTGCGGCCCGAGCCGTTCATTGAAAGCGATGCGCCCGAGATCCGGGCCGAGGCCGAGCGCATGGTGCAGGGCATCAGCGGCGCGCGCGCACGGGCCGAGCGACTGATGCGCGAGGTCAACCAGCTGGTGGAGAAGAAGCCCACCGTGAGCCTGCCCTCGGCGCTCGACGTGTTGCGCACGAAAGTGGGGGACTGCAACGAGCACACGGTGCTGTTCGTCGCGCTCGCGCGATCGCTGGGCATCCCGTCGCGCATCAACGTCGGCCTGGCCTATGTGCGGGGCGCGTTCTACTACCACGCGTGGCCCGAGGTCTACCTCGACGAAGGCGGCGGCCGCGGACTATGGCTGCCGGTGGACCCGACCTTCAACCAGTTTCCAGCCGATGCCACGCACGTGCGGCTGGCGCGTGGCGGGTTGGACCGGCAAACCGCCATCCTGCCGCTGATCGGCCGCGTCAGGATGACCGTGCTGCAGTTGGACGTGGCCCCGGGGTCCACGCCCATTCTCGTGGGCCGGCCCGCCACGGACGCACAGTCCCTGTCCATTCCCGTTCCCAGGCGCCAGGACTGCGGCTGCTGGGTGCCGTGCCCGGGTAGCCAATGATCGCTGTCGAGAATCTGGTTAAGCGTTTTGGTGCCTTCACCGCGGTGGATGGCGTCTCGATTAACGTCGAGCCCGGCCAGATCCACGGCTTTCTCGGCCCGAACGGGGCGGGAAAGACGACCAGCATCCGGATGATCGCGGGCCTGCTGCGGCCGGACGAGGGCCGCATCCTGGTGAACGGGCACGACCTGGCGCGCGAGCCCGAGGCCGCGAAGGCCGCGCTCGGCTTCATTCCGGACCGGCCGTTCATCTACGACAAGCTGACTGCCGGCGAGTTCCTGCGGTTTCACGGCGGGCTCTACGGCATGGACGACGGCGACACCGACGCCCGCATTGGCGAGATGCTCGAGATCTTCGAGCTGGGCCGGTGGCAGCATGAGCTGGTCGAGAGTTTCTCGCACGGCATGAAGCAGCGGCTGGTCATGAGCGCGGCGTTCCTGCACCGCCCCAAGGCGGTGCTGGTGGACGAGCCCATGGTCGGTCTCGACCCGCGCGGCGCGCGCCTGATCAAGGACATTTTCCGGCGGATGGCGGCGCGCGGCGTCGCCATCCTGATGAGCACCCATACCCTGGAAGTCGCGCAGGAGATGTGCGACCTGATCAGCATCATCCTCAAGGGCAAGATCATCGCGCACGGCACGGTCGCCGACGTGCGCGCGATGGCCGGCACCCCGGACGAGGAACTGACGCCGGTGTTCCTGAAGCTCACCGGCGGCGGCGCCCTCCAGGAAATCGACGAAATCGTCTGATGGCGACGCTGACCCGGCCGTTTCCGTACCTGCTGTTGCCCATGTGGTGGGCGTCGCGCAACCGCGCCCGCCGGCGCGAGCCGGGCGACCTGACCCGTGGCGTGCTGTTCGGCGCGATCGGCCTGGCGGTGTTCGCCGCGCTGTTTGCCGGGTCGTTCTGGGTGACCTGGCAGGCCGCGGGCTACGACGAGCTGGGCGACTACCTGATCCGCATCGGCCTGTCGTGGCTGTTCCTCACCTTCCTGTCGTTCCTCGCGTTCAGCGCGGTGGTGGCGTCGCTGTCGACCTTCTTCCTGTCTGACGACCTGCGGTTGATCATGGTCGCGCCGGTCGCGTCGCGCCGCCTCTTCTTCGCGCGCTTTGCGCGGACGCTGGCGCAGTCGGGCTGGATGGTCGTGGTGTTTCTCGTGCCGGTGCTCGCCGGCATCGGCTTTGCCAAGTGCGCGCCGTGGGCGTTTGTCGCCACCGTGATCCTCACGGTGGTACCGTTCGTCATCATTCCGGTCGCGCTCGGCTCGGCGCTCACCCTCGCCCTCGTCAACGTGTTTCCGGCGCGCCGCGCCCGCGACATCCTGATGTTCATGGGCCTGGTGTTCGCCACCAGCCTCGTGCTGTTGCTCCGCTTCCTGCAGCCCGAACGGCTCCTGCGCGTCGAGTCGATGCCCGAGGTGACGGCGTTCTTCGCCACGCTGCAGTCCCCCATCACGCCGCTGCTGCCGTCGTTCTGGGCGGGGGAGGCGCTGTTCGCCGGCGTGCAGGGCGGCAGCGACTGGCTGCACATCGGCGCGCTGTGGACGACCGCGGCGGCGCTGGTGGTGATGGTGGGCGCCGCGTTCGAGCGGTGGCACTTTGCCGGCTTCAGCAAGTCACAGGAGGCGCGCAAGGCGCGCTTTGCGCGGTTCCACGCGCTCGATGCGCTGGCCCGCGTGCTGCCGTGGTCGCCGGTGCGGCGTCACCTGCTCATCAAGGACGTGAAGGTGTTCCTGCGCGACGTCAGCCAGTGGTCGCAGTTGCTGCTGCTGGTCGCGCTGATGCTGGTGTATCTCTACAACTTCCGCGTGCTCGACCTGGATCGCCTGCCGTACATGAGCGGCGTCGTGAAGAACCTGTACGCGTTCCTCAACCTGGCCATGGCCGCGTTCGTAATGGCGACGGTGGCGGTGCGGTTCGTGTTCCCGGCGGTGTCGGCCGAAGGCGCCGCGTTCTGGATCATTCGCACCGCGCCGATCTCGTTGCGCGACTTCCTGTGGTCGAAGTTCTGGTCGGGCCTGGTGCCGGTGCTGGTGCTGTCGGAGATCCTGATCGTCGCCGGCAACGAACTGCTCGGCGTCGATCCGTTCCTCAAGCAGATGTCGGCTGTCGCCATCGTCTTTATGTCGTTCGCGCTGGTGGGGCTCGCCACCGGCCTCGGCGCGCGCTATCCGCGGTTTGCCGCCGATAATCCCAGCCAGGTGGCCGGGTCGTACGGCGGGGTCGCGTTCATGATCGTGGCGGTGCTGTTCATCCTGGTGATGATCGGGCTGCTCGGCTGGCCGTCGAGCGTGTACCTGTTCAGCCAGGTCCGTAATCGGCCACTGACTGATTTCCAGCAAGTGATGTTCTACCTTTGCTTCGCCTCGGCGGCCATTCTCAGCGTCGCCATCTGGCTGCTGGGCATGCGGACCGGCGTGCAGGCATTGCAGGCGATGGATCGGACGCCGGCGTAGTCGCGCCGTTAGCCTCGCAGGATCTGCCGGATCGGATCGGGGAGCAGCTGCGTGCCTAGCTTCCAGCACGTCTTGCACGCGGGGCAATCGTAGCAGTGGACCGGAATTTGCGGCAGCGACGCGGCCTGGGGCCGGAAGGAACCGGACGATACTTCCGTGCCGACATAGGCAAGTGTGCCCTGGCAGGTGGGGCAGGCCGGATCGGCGGGGCGGTCGGCAGGACCGAGCGTGGACATGATGCCCAGTATGGCGCACTGAGCCTCGTTGTTCGATACACTGTGGCCGCCATGTCACGACCGCTCATCGCCGCCCTGTGCCTCTCGGTGACCGTCCACGCTCAAGACGCCCCGCGCCCGGTTTCGGCCGGTGACCCGTGGTTCGGCACGTTCTCAATCATTGCCTTTGATCCGGCGACCAACGAGTTGGGCGTCGGGGTCCAGTCGCGGGCGTTTGGGGCGGGCGCCGCGGTGCCGTACGCGAAACCCGGGGTGGGCGCCGTGGCCACGCAGGCGTCGGCCAACCGCCAGTACGGCCCCAAGGCGATTGCCCTGCTCGAGCAGGGGCTGTCGCCGGCCGACGTGGTGAAGCGCATCACCGACGAGGACCCTGGCCGCGACTCACGACAGGTGGCGGTGATCGATGCCAAGGGCCGCTCGGCGGTCTACACCGGCAAGCGCGTGCTCGATCGCAACAACGACCCCACGGACCTCGTGCACCTGGGCGGATACGCCGGCTTTGCCGCCGGACCCAACTTCTCGGCGCAGGGCAACACGCTGGCGAGCGAAGAGGTCGTCAGGGCGATGGCGGCGGCATATCAGTCGGGCAAGGGGTCGATGGCCGAGCGGTTGATGGATGCGCTTGATGCGGGGCAGGCGAAGGGCGGCGACACCCGCGGCATGCAGTCGGCCGGCATCCTCGTGGTGCGGCCCCTGCCGCCCAACTCCGACTCCACCGTCGAGCGCATCGTCGACATCCGCGTCGACGATCACGAAGAGCCGTTCAAGGAATTGCGGCGGCTGTTGCAGATGACGACCGGCGTGCCGAACCGGCTCACCGCGGCGTCATCGGAACTGGCGAAGGCGGGGAAGTTCGCCGAGGCGATCGCCGAACAGCGCAAGGCGCTCGACATCAACCCGCGCAGCGAGCAGTTGATGTACGCGCTGGCGCAACGCTACGCGCAGGCGGGGGACACGAAACAGGCGCTTGAACAACTCGGCCACGCCATTCGGCGCCAGCCGAAGCAGTGGAAGCAGCAGGCGGCCGCCGACCCGCTGTTCGCGAAGCTCCGGGCTCTCGACGCCTTCCAGAAGCTGCTGGCGCCGTAGCGCGCGGCTAGGCCATGCGCGACGGCTGCCACTGCAACCCGAGCCCGATGATCCGCTCGATCAGCTTGGCGTAGGTCACGCCGGCCCGCTGGGCCGACTCGGCGAAGTCTTCGCCGTGCGCCAGCTGCGGGTTCGGGTTGGCTTCGATCACCGACAACTCGCCGTTCGGCGTCAGGCGCAGGTCGATGCGCGCGTAGCCCGACAAGTCGAGCGCGCGGTACACGCGCTTGGCCAGATGCTGCACCTTGGCGGAGACATCGTCTGGCAGCGTCGCGACGGCTGTGTCGATGCCGTGCTTCTTCTGGTACTTGACGCTCCACTTCACGCGCTCGGTCGCGATCTTCCAGTTGTTCTCGGGCATCTTCGAGAACGACATCTCCCACACCGGAAACGTCTGCAGGCGATCGTTCCCCATCACGCCGACGTAGAGCTCGCGGCCGTCGATGAACTCCTCGACGATGGCCGGGGTCATGATGGTGTCGTGGATGAACTGGACGCGCTTGATCAGCTGCTCCTCGTTCTCGACCACCGACGCCTGCGAGATGCCGGTCGATGACTCATAGGTCAGCGACTTGACGATCAGCGGGAACTGCAGGCGCTTGGGCAGCTTCACCCTGTTGCCGAGCGGCACGACCAGGAAGTCGGGCACCGGAATGCGGTGATACGCCATCAGCTTCTTGGCCAGGCCCTTGTCGCGCGACAGGGTCAGCCCGCGCGGGTTGCAGCCGGTGTACGGCACCTTCAGCCGTTCGAGGTAGCTGACGACGTTCTGGTCGAACACCACCACATCGTCAAACGCCTCCATCAGGTTGAAGGTGATGGTCGGCTTGAAGTCGTCCATCGTCGCCCGAATCGGCGTGAGGTCGTCGTGCACGCCGATGACGCGCACCTCGTGCCCCAGCACTTTCAGCGTGCGGACGACGTCGTACTCCATGCGCCAGGAGGCGGTCGAGGCGGTCGCCTGGTCGGGCGCCTCGTCGGGCGGTTCGAGGCCTTTGTGGACGAGGGTCAGGACACGCTGTGGTTTCAAAGGGCTACCCGATGGCGGCCGCTGTGCAGGTAGTTCATCACCTGGACGGTCAGCAGCACCGTGAATTCCTGCCGCGCCTGTTCTTCGGGCACGGCCAGACGGAGTTTCAGCTCGCGGCATCGCTTGATGATGTCTTCGAGCACCTTGTCGATGGTGTATTGGTAAATGCCGGTCCAGTCGGCGACGATCTTGCGCACCGGACGGCGGATGCGGCTGAGGAACTGGGCCGCGGTGATCCGGCCGGCGTGTTCGGGCGCATCCGAGAACAGCCGGCGCAAGTCGCGATCGTAAAACGCCGGATGGTCCACGCCGTAGTGCCGCCGTTTCTTCCGGTAGTGATACCGGAGCGTGCGATTGAGCTTGTGGAGCGGATCGATCTCCTCGGTGCGCTCGAGCAGCGGCTTCCTGGCGACCAGCGACCTCATCAGGTCGTCCATGTATTCCAGCTTCTTGATCGCCGGCCAACCCGCGTAGCGCGGCTTCCACTGGGCTTCGGGCGTCAGCCACACGGCAAACGTTTCCGCGAAATCCTCGTCGGGATGGCTCTGCGCGTACCACGGGTCCAGGTGCTGGACGAAGCTCTTGCTGTACGGACGCGGCGCATAGAACTCCGGATACGGTTCCGACGAGCGGCCGAAGACCTGCCGGCGTTGACGGCGCAGCCGCAGCTTGTAGGCGTTGTCGATGACGTGGCCGGCCTCGTGCCGCAGGATGCGCATGCACCACTCGTGCTCACCACCCTCGACCGCCAGCATCTGCGCCTTCTCGAGGCGCTCGAGCCGCGGATGCGCCAGGTAGAACGGCACCGCCATCGACGCCTGGCCGTCGGGCGTGAACCATTCATCAGAGAGGTAGAAGTGCAGGGGAAACGTCAGCCCGCGCCCGGCCAGCTCGGACTTCAGCTGCTCAATGCGTGACTGGATGACCGTGTCGTCGAGCTTCAGGGGCAGCGCCGCCAGGCGGAGATTCAGGAGCTCCTCGTCGGGGAGCTCGGCCCAATTGGGAGGCGCCGCCGTGCTGGGCATTGGGAGTCTTATTGGTGCGCTCGGCAGGACTCGAACCTGCGACCCCCGGCTTCGAAGGCCGATGCTCTATCCAGTTGAGCTACGAGCGCACGCGGGTCCTATTATGTCTCACGCCTTCTTCAATTTGTCCGCGAACGACTTCTCGAGCTTCTTGACCTTCGGGGCCGCCACGGCCGCCACATAGGGCTGGTTGGGGTTCCGCGCCACGTATTCCTGGTGATAGGCCTCGGCCTCGAAGAACTGATCCAGCGGCTCCAGCGTGGTCACGATCGGCTGGTCAAAGACCTTGGCCTCCTGCAACTGCTGGATGTACGCGGCGGCGACGCGCTCCTGGTTGACGCTCGCGTAGAAAATCGACGATCGGTATTGCCGGCCCATGTCGTTGCCCTGCCGGTTCAACTGCGTGGGATCGTGGGCGACGGCAAAGAACACCTTCAGGATCTGACCGAGGGTGATGCGGTGCGAGTCGTACTGCACGCGGATGACCTCCGCGTGGTCGGTCATGCCGCTGCACACCGCCTGGTAGTTGGCCGTGCCGGCGGTGCCGCCGGCGTAGCCGGAGACGACGCCGATCACGCCGTCGAGCTTGGCGAAGACCGCCTCGGTGCACCAGAAGCAACCGCCGCCGAGCACGATCGAGTGCGGTGCGCGTGTTGGATCCGCTGGCGGATCGATCGCTGGATCGGGAAACTGGTCGGCCGGCACATCGGAGCCGCCGCCGAACAGGTCACTGAGTTTCATGCGTCGATTGTAGCGTGGGCCGCCGGGTGATGCCGAACACGACAATCGCCGCCGCGACCGCCAGCAGCGCCGCCGACAGCGGCCGCGTCAAGAACACTGACCAGTCGCCCTGGCTGATCGACAGGGCCCGGCGCAGGTGCTGCTCGGCCGCCGGCCCGAGAATGAGGCCGATCATCACCGGCGCGATCGGCGCCCCCACGTGGCGCAGGCCAACACCCATGATGCCGACGAGCGCGACCAGCAACAGGTCGCCAGCGGAGCGGTGCACGCTGAACGCGCCAAGCGAGGCGACCACCAGGATGCCGCCGTAGAGCCATGGCCGTGGGATCGACAGCAGCTTCACCCACAGCCCCACCAGTGGCAGGTTCAGCACCAGCAGCATCGCGTTGCCGACATACAAGCTGGCGATCACGCCCCACACCAGCTTCGGCTCGTGCTCGAACAGCAGCGGACCCGGCTGCAGGCCGAACTGCTGGAACGCGGCGAGCAGCACGGCGGCGGTCGCTGAGGTCGGCAGGCCCAGCGTGAGCAGCGGCACGAGCGTACCGGCCGCCGACGCGTTGTTCGCGGCCTCGGGACCGGCGACGGCTTCGATCGCGCCGTGACCAACTTCCTCGGGCTTCGCCGCCAGCCGCTTCTCGATCGCGTACGACATCAAGGTCGGCAACTCGGCGCCGCCCGCCGGCAAGGCGCCCAGGGGAAACCCCAGCGCCGTGCCGCGCAGCCACGGCTTCCACGACCGTCGCCACTCCTCGCCCGTCATCCACAGCGACCCGCGTACCGGCAGCACGTGGTCGTGGCCCGGACCGCGGCTCACCATCCACAACGTCTCGCCGACGGCGAACAGGCCGATGGCGACGATGACCGGGTCGATGCCGTCGAGCAGGTAGGGGATCCCGAAAGTGAAGCGCGCCTGTCCGCTCAGGCCGTCAATGCCGACGCTGCCGAGCACCAGGCCCAGCATCAGGCTGACCCAGCCGGCCAGCCGGGCGCCGCGGCCGCCGAGCACCGTGGTGACCATCACGAACGCCAGCACCATCAGCGCGAAGTACTCGGCAGAGCCAAACGCCAGCGCCAGGCGGACCATCACCGGCGCGGCCAGGCTCAGTGCGAGCGTGGCCAGCGTGCCGGCAACGAACGAGCCGATCGCCGCGGTGGCCAGCGCGGCCCCGGCGCGGCCGTTGCGCGCCATCTGGTGCCCGTCGATCGCCGTCACGATGGTGGCGCTCTCGCCTGGCGTGTTGAGCAGGATCGAGGTGGTCGAGCCGCCGTACATCGCGCCGTAGTAGATGCCGGCGAACATGATCAGCGCCGCCGTCGGATCCAGCCCGTAGGTCACCGGCAGCAGCAGCGCCACGGTCAGCGCGGGGCCAATGCCAGGGAGCACGCCGACCGCCGTGCCCAGCGTGACGCCCGCCAGCCCCCACATCAGGTTGATGGGCTGCAGCGCGACGACAAAGCCGCTCCAGAGATCGCCCATCAGGGAAGGCTCACACCGAGGCCGGTACTGAAGATGAAATAGATGAGGGTGGTGAAGACGGCGCCGACCACCGCGTCCCTGGCGAGCGTGGTCGTCAGCGGCCGAACCCCATGCCAGGCCGTGGCGGTGACGACAAACAGCAGCGTTGACGAGAGAATGAATCCGGCCGCCAGCATCACGATCGGTTGCAGCAAGAGGGCGAGTGCCAGCAACGCCGCCATCCGCATCGCTGATCCGCCTGCCACGACCGGCGTCTGATTACGTGCGCGTGAGGCAGCCAATACGGCCACCAGCAGTCCGAAGATCGCGACCGTCACCGTGGGCATCGTCGTCGGGGTTACCGTCAGCGTGTATCGCGGCGATGCGGCGATCTCGGCAGCGGCCAGGCGCTGCAGCACGGCCCCGACGCGCGCCTGTTCGGCCAGCAGGAACTGGCGGAAGCCGGCGCCGGCGAGAAACAGATCGTCCCAACCGTTCTGGGCCACGGCCTGGCGCCACGCGTCGCTGGTCGCCAGGCGCGTGAGGCGGGCGATCAGGGCGTCCTGCTCGGCATCCGAAAGGCCCGGCGGCGCGACGATGGCGCGCCAGTTGGCGAGGTCGAGTGGGATGCCCGATTCGCGCAGCGTCGGTGCGTCGATCCCGGTCACTCGCGCCTCGGCCGAGATCGCGAGTGGGCGCAGTTGTCCGGCCGCGATTGGTCCGGCAAACTCGCCGTAGCCGCTCACGGCCGCGGTGACCTGGCCACCGAGCACGGCCGCCAGCGCCGCGCCGCCGCCGGCGAAGGCGATGTAGTTGACGCGCGAGGCCGGCAGCCCGACCTGTTCCGCCAGCAGCCGCACCAGCAGGTCGTCGGTGCCGCCGGCCGACCCGCCGCCCCACGACACGCCGCCCGGGTCCTGCTTGAACGCCTCGACCAGTTCCCCGATGGTCCGGTGCGGACTTGCGACGGGGACGACGATCACTTCGGTTTCGCCGGTGAGCCGCGCAATCGGGGTCGCGTCCGACAGCGACACCGGCGACGCGTTGATGATGGCGCCGCTGACCATCACGAGCCCGGTCACCAGCAGCGCGTGGGGATTGCCGCGTTCGGACTGCACGAACCGCGCGAGTCCGATCGTGCCGGCCGCGCCGGGGATGTTATCGACCTGCACGGTCGTCGCCGGTTCGAGCTCGGCCAGCACGCGCTGCAGGACCCGCGCGGTCTGATCCCATCCGCCCCCCGGCGCCGCGGGCGCGACGATGGTCAATGACTGCTGCGCGTGAAGCGGGGTAGCCGCAAGCAGCAGCATGAGGACGGCGCGGCCAAGCGTCACGTCGCGATTCTATACGGGTAGAATCGGGCGATGCGCTATTTGCACTACGACGTCTTTACCGATCGCCTGTTCGAGGGCAACCAGCTGGCGGTGTTCCCGGATGGACGCGGGCTGTCGGCCGCGCAAATGCAGGCCATCACCCGCGAGATGAATTTCTCGGAGTGCACGTTCGTGCTGCCGGCCGAGACGCCCGGCACCGACGTGCGCATGCGGATCTTCACGCCGGGGTCGGAACTGCCCATGGCCGGACACCCGACCATCGGCACCACGTTCGCGTTGGCGCACGAGGGCGTGATTGAAGCGGGCCGTGCGCGGTGGGTGTTTGGCCTTGGCGTGGGCCCCACGCCGGTCGAGCTGACCTGGACGCAGGGCCTGCCCACCGTAGCGCCTGGCGCGAAGGTTGGGTTATCGTTTGCCTGGATGGACCAGCGCCCGCCGGTCTATCGCGAACCGGCCTCGTCGCGAGCAGAGATCATCCGCGCGGCCGGCGTCGAGCCCGCCGCGGTTGATGCGACGGGCCTGCCGGTGGAGGAGATCTCCTGCGGCACGCAGTTCATCTACGTGCCGGTGAAGACCCGCACCGCCGTCGATGCGGCTGAACCCGACATGGCCACCATGCGCCGCCTCAAGAGCGCGTTTCCCAGCCCCCATGTCGCGCTGTTCATCTTCAGCACCGAGGCCGTGGACCCCGCGGTGGCCGTCTACAGCCGGATGTTCGCGCCCTCACTCGGCGTGGTCGAAGACCCGGCGACCGGCGGCGCCAGCGGGCCGCTCGGCTGCTACCTGGTCAAGCACGGCCTGGTCACGCGCGAGCAGCGCCGGGACATGGTCAGCCTGCAGGGCGTGGCGATGGGTAGGCCAAGTCGTATCCACATGCGGATCACCGAAGACCGCGACGGCCAGATCACCCGCGTGCAGGTCGGCGGCCAAGCCGTGCGCGTTGGAGAAGGCACGATCGACCTGTCGTAGGGTGTCACGAGGTCGTATCCAATCGGTGCGTATCGGTGGCCTCTACGGCGCCAGGCGCGAGCGCGACCAACCGTTGGGGCCGCGCGTGTAGAGCAGGCGATCGTGCAAGCGGCTCGGCCGCCCCTGCCAGAACTCGACCTTTTCGGGCGCCACCCGGTAACCGCCCCAATGCTCAGGCAGCGGCACGGTTTGCCCGGCATACTGCGCCGACAACTCGGCGTAGCGCGTTTCGAGCACGGCGCGATCGGCCACTGGCGTGCTTTGCGGCGATGCCCATGCGCCGACCTGGCTCTCGAACGGGCGCGAGTGAAAGTACTCCTCGGACTCGGACCTTGAAACCTTCGTCACCGAGCCGGTAATGCGGACCTGGCGCTCCAGTTCGACCCAGAAGAACAACAGGCACGCGCGCGGATGCGCCGCCAGGTCGCGTCCTTTCGCGCTGTGGTAGTTCGTGAAGAATACGAAGCCATCGTCATCGAAGCCCTTAAGCAGGACGATGCGAGCATCGGGACCGCCGTCAGCGGCCGTGGTGGCCAGGGTCATCGCGTTCACGTCGAGGATCTGTGCGCTGGCCGCTTCACCGAACCACGCCGTGAACTGGCGAATCGGATCGGCATCGGCCTGGGCTTCACCCAGGGCGCGGCTCGCGTACTCTCGTCTCAGGTCGGCAATCGACATCATGATGGTTCTTTCACCGGGTCCAGCATCTCGACCCAGATGCCGAGGAACCGCGGGTCGGTTGATGAAGGGTCGAACGTGCGCGGCGAGAAGCCATCCTCGGTGGCAATGGTCAGTGGGACGACCCCGCCGGCCACGACCGGCAGCTCGATCTCGGCGGCTTCGCCCGGGGCGAGCGCGAGCTCGCGCCGCCATCCGAAGGTGGTGATGACCGCGCGGTTGGCTTGCGCGCCGCCGTGAATGCGCAGCACCACCGGGGTGGTGCGTTCCGGCGGGGCCGCCACGGTCACTTCGGCCGAGCGCCGGCCGATGGTCCAGAAGCCGCCCGCTTCCGGGTACATCTGCTCGTCGTGGAAATAGAACATCACGCCGTGGTACGCGGCCGCCGAGCGCACCTCGCCGACCAGCGGCCGGGCACCGGCGTCGACGACCGTCGTCGGCGTGATGGTGATCGAGGCGATCGCCCGTTCCAAGTCGGCCGGCCCGCGGAAGCCCACAAAGCTGGCGTCAAGGGCGAGCCACAGGCTGGTGTGCCAGGTGTCGCCGGGTTGCGGCTGCAGCGTCCAGGTTTCAAGCGGCGGGCCGACACGTCCGACCTGCAGCGAGAACGGCGCCGGCTGCGCCGGGACCTGGTCGTTGAACCGGACCTCGACGTCGTAGGTGCCGGCCGGCAGCGAGAAGCGGCCGTTGTGAAGGACGCGGACCGGTTGCTGCCGGGTGCGCTGCCCCGGCAGCACCCCGAGGCGAACCTGCGGCAGCACCGCCGTCGCTCCCGCCTTTCGCAGCGGATCGTAGATGACCGCGGCCGGCCGCACTCGCGCGTCGAAGCCGTCGAGCGTGGCCAGCCGCGACCGGGCGCCCAGGTCGACCCGTGGCATCGGGACGCCGGCCGGCAGGAGCGGGAACGTGAGCGCAACCGCCAGCAGCGCCGCGC
Organism: Acidobacteriota bacterium; assembly: GCA_041178345.1. Taxonomy (GTDB): domain Bacteria; phylum Acidobacteriota; class Vicinamibacteria; order Vicinamibacterales; family UBA2999; genus 12-FULL-67-14b. The sequence goes on from JBEGVQ010000111.1 coordinate 33,063, forward strand.
CGAGCGTAGCCGCGGCGACGAGCGCCGCCGCGCCGGGGCGGGTGGTCGTGTGCCGCGACAGGAACCAGCCCGCGACGGCCGCCGTCGCGACCCACCAGAGCGTTTGGATCCACGCGATCGCCGTCGGCTGCAGGATGAACGTGGGCGCCAGCGTCCACAGTGCCCACCGCGGCGACCAGTACTCCAATAAGGACGAGGTGCCGTCGCGTTCGTTGTTGATCAGCAACCCGTCCTGGGCGAGTGCCAGCGTGATGGCGATGCCGATGCTGATCCACAGCAGCAGGTGTTGGCCCGCTCGCCGCGCCGATCCGGCGGGCGCCGTCCGGAACGCGGTCGCGATTGGTAGCGACAGCAGCAGCAACCCGGAGGCGAGCGGCCGCGCCGGTGCGGAGGTGCCGCCCCACCAGATGCGGAAGGCGCCGACCGTGGCCACCAGCGCCCCGAACACGATGGCGATCTCCAGCGCCTGCCGCCTCGACTCGCCGCCGCTGCGCCACATCTGGTACAGGCCGGTCACGGCCAGCACGTAAACCGGCGCGAACGCCAGGAGGCCGTACTCCTGATCGAAGAACAACCCCGGTGCGCCAAAGGCCAGGTTGAGCGGCGAGGTCTGCACCAGCGCGCCATACGGCGCCATGGGCAGCGGAATGCCCCAGATGGCGTAGAAGAACGCGGACCAGCCGGCCAGCGCCAACGCATACGGCCCGACGACCGCCCAGATTTTCGGATTACGTAAAAGGGGAGCAGGTCCTCTGTTGAGCCGCAGAACTGCGACCAGCACCAGGGCGGCCGACATCGGGGCGTACTTCGTGCTGAGCCACGGCAGCGCCGCGCACGCGACGCCGACCGCCAGCCACCGCGCCAGCCCCGGTGCCGCCGGATTAATCGTCATCGTCGTGACGAGCGCAATCATCACGGCGAGGGCGGCGGCGATCTCGGGATAGACCGTGAACGTGTTGAACAGGAAGGGCGCGGTGCCGGCAATGGCAGCCCACGCGAACGTGGCCGCGCCGGCGGTGTTGACCGTGGCCATGGTCCACCACCAGGCGATGGCGGCGGCGGTGGCGCCCATCAGGATCAGGAGCCAGACCACGGCCGCGTAACCGCCCGCGGCGTAGACCGGCGCCATCAGGACCGGCAGGCCCACCGGGTGGATCGAGTAGATCTCCTGATCGGCGCCGCGCGTCAGGTAGTGCGGCTCGAGGTCCGGGGCGAAGTATTCGCGGTAGTCGCCCCGGGTGTGGTTGTTCTCGATCTTGAGGTCGCCGTCGCGCCACAGGCTTTGCGCGATCACCAGGTAGTGGGGCTCATCGCCCGAAGGGAAGAGCGGCGTGTTGGTGAGCCGGGCGCTCGCCATGCCGGCCAGTCCGGCAGTCGCGATCGTGATCGCCGCCGTCGCGCGCCATACCGTCCACTGCTCCAGCCAGCGCGCCGTGATCAGCCGGCTTTGCCACAACGTCCATACCTGCAGGCCCGCCACGCTCAACCACACGACCGCGCCGAGCGGTCCCGCCAGCGCCTGGAACACCGGCCAGCGGTCCGGCACGACCGGCAGAAACGGCACGATCAGCACGCCGAGCGCGAGGAGTGGGAGCACCAGTTCGCCCAGTCGTGGCCGGCGATTGGTGGTGGTGCCGCGCGGGGCGTTGAGATGATCGATGCCGACCAGCACCAGTCCCGCGAGGCAGACGAAGCCGACGAGCGCCTGCCACGGCGGCAGCATCGCAAAACGCACCACCCCGGCCGGGGTCACGGTCTGGTCGAGTACGCCCCGCGTGACGTAGAGCGCGGCGCCCGTGATCACGCAGGCGGCCGTGGGCCACAGAAAGGCGAAGCTCGACATCTGTCAGTGATTCTACATAGGATCGCCGGCATGAAACGGTCCCTTGTCATCGCGTGTTGCGCCGGATTCCTCAGTGCGTGCCAGGCCACGCCACCTGCGCCGGGTGCCACGCCGGCCGCGACCACCGGCTTCGACGTCCTCATCACCGGCGGCCGCATCGTGGACGGCACCGGCGCGCCGTGGTACCTCGGCGATGTCGGCATCACCGGTGATCGGATCACCGCGATCGGGCAGTTGGCAGGGCAGAGCGCCAAGACCACGATTGATGCGACCAACCTGGTGGTGGCGCCCGGGTTCATCGACATGCTCGGGCAGTCGGAGTTCAACATCCTGGTGGACGGCCGGGCCGCGAGCAAGATCACGCAGGGCATCACCACCGAGATCACCGGCGAAGGGTCGTCGATCGCGCCGCTGAACGACCGGCTGGCCGCCTCGGTCAAGCCGCAGTTCGACCGGTTCAAGGTGGTGCTCGACTTCCGCACTATCGGCGAGTATTTTGCGCGCCTCGAACGGGAGCGGCCGGCACTGAACGTTGGCACGTTCGTCGGCGCCGGCGGTCTGCGCGCCTACGTCGTGGGCGACAGCCAGCGCGAGGCGACTCCGTCTGAGATCGCCGAAATGCAGCAACTGGTCGAGAACGCCATGGCCGACGGCGCGCTCGGCCTCAGCACCTCGCTGCAGTACGTGCCCGGCCGGTTTGCGTCCACCGACGAACTGGTCGCGCTGGCCGCGGCGTCCCGCAAGCACGGGGGCATCTACCTCTCGCACCAGCGATCCGAGTCGGGCCAGATCATCCCGTCGCTGGACGAGGTGTTCACAATCGCGGAGCGCGCCAACACCCCGGCCGAGGTGTGGCACCTCAAGACCGCCTACAAGGCCAACTGGGGCCGCATGCCGGAAGTGCTGAAGCACTTCGAGGCGGCGCGGGCGCGCGGCCTCGACGTCACGGCCAACATGTATCCGTACGATCGCGCCTCGAACGGCCTCGACGCCAGCCTGCCGCTGTGGGTGCGCGAGGGCGGGCTCGACAAGATGCTGGCGCGGCTCAACGACCCGTCGCTGCGCGATCGCATCAAGAGAGACATGGACGACTCGACGGCGAAGGACTGGGAGAACCAGTGGTACGGGTCGGGCGGCGGCGCCGGCGTGATGGTGTCCACCGTGCTCGACCCGTCGTTGCGCAAGTGGGAAGGCAAGACCCTCGCCGAAATCGGCAAGGAGATGGGCAAGGACCCGCGCGACGCCGCCATGGACCTGGTGATCGCCGACCGCGGCGAGACCTCGACCATCATCTCGATCATGCGCGAAGACGATGTGCGGCTGGCGCTGGCCCACCCGATGATCTCGATCGGCACCGATTCGGGGGCGCGCGCCGAGGATGGCCCGTTCTCGGAATCGAAGTCGCACCCGCGCGCCTGGGGCTCGTTTCCGCGCGTGCTCGGCAAGTACGTGCGCGACGAGAAGCTGATCACGCTCGAGGACGCGGTGCGGCGCTTCACCTCGCGGCCGGCCACGCGCCTCGGCATCGCCGACCGCGGCCTGCTGAAGCCGGGGCTCAAGGCCGACATCACGATCTTCAATCCGGCCACCATTCGCGACGTCTCCACGTATGTCGATCCCACGCACTACTCAGAGGGGATTGCTCACGTCTTCGTCAACGGGCGCGCCGTCGTCGCCAATGGCAAGATCACCGCCGAGCGGCCGGGCCAGCCCATTCGTGGGCCGGGATACCAGGCAAAGCGTTGAGCCCCGCCGGTGCGGTGCCCCCGGCCGGCCGGATATCATCACGCATGCGCATCGGCATCGACGTGGGCGGGACGAAGATCGAGGGCATTGCGCTCGCCGCCGACGGCCGCGAGGTGCAGCGCCGCCGGATCCCCGCGCCGCGCGACAGCTATGACGACTCGGTGCGCGCCATCGCCGGACTCGTCGCGGCGCTCGAAGCCGGCGCCGGCGGCCGCGCCACGGTCGGCGTCGGCATCCCCGGCGCGGTGTCGCCGGCCACCGGCTTGATCAAGAACGCCAACTCGACGTGGTTGATCGGCCAGCCGCTGGCCGAGGACCTGTCGCGCGTGCTGGCGCGCCCCGTGCGGCTGGCCAACGACGCCAATTGCTTCGCGCTGTCCGAAGCGACCGACGGCGCGGCCGCGGGCGCCGCCGTGGTGTTTGGCGTGATCATCGGCACCGGCACCGGTGGCGGGATTGTCGTCCACGGCCGCGTGATCGCCGGCGCCAATGCCATTGCCGGCGAGTGGGGACATAACCCGCTGCCGGCACCCGCCGCCGGCGAGCGGCCGGGGCCGGCGTGTTACTGCGGACGCGAGGGCTGCATCGAGACCTTCTTGTCGGGACCGGCGCTCGGCCGTGACTACGCGGCGGACGGGGGCGACCGCGTGACTGCGGAAGAGGTGGCGGCACGCGCGGCGGCCGGTGACCCCCGCGCCGAGGCCGCCCTGGCGCGTTACGAATTGCGCTTCGCGCGCGCCATTGCCGGCGTCATCAACGTGCTCGATCCGGACGTGATCGTCCTGGGCGGCGGGCTGTCGAACCTCGAGCGCCTGTATGTGAACGTGCCGGCGCGGTGGTCTCCGTTTGTCTTTTCCGATCAGGTCGCGACCCGGTTCGTCCGCGCCGCGCACGGCGACGCGAGCGGCGTCAGAGGCGCCGCGTGGTTATGGCCCCAGGAGGCGCGTTAGTGCCGACCCCTACGAGCGAAGCGAGCCCTTTTTGATACAATCCTGCCATGAAGCTTCGCATCGCATTCCTGGCCCTGGCCACAGTTTGGACCGCAGCCCTCACGCAGTCATCGCTCGGCGCGCAGGCCGCTCGCACGGTGTCGGACGGTGTTTACACCGACGCCCAGGCGGCGCGCGGCCTGGCCACCTACAAGGAGGCGTGCGTGGAGTGTCACGGCGGCGACCTGACCGGTGATGGTTTTGCGCCCGCCCTGGCCGGACCCGAGTTCATGGGCAACTGGACCGACTTGTCGGTGGGCGACCTGTTCGAGCGCATCCGCATTTCGATGCCGCCGAGCGGCGCGGCCAGCGTGACGCCAGCCGCCAAGGCCGACATCGTGGCCTACATGTTGAAGTACAACAAGTTTCCCGGCGGCACCACCGAGCTCGAGGCCAAGCTCGAAGTGCTCAAGCAGATCAAGATCGAACAGAAGAAATAACAGGCGATCAGGCGATCAGGAGAAGCGTCTTCTCCTGATCGCATTGGCTCCGGTCAGGGGTGTTTCCGCCACCACGGGTTACCGAGGTTGGTGAAAGGACCCCCATCCACCGAGATGCTGGTCGCCACCCGGTAGGCGAGGGGCGACAGCAGCCGCAAGGTGTTCTTCAGGCGGATCGTCTTGCCGTCGTACGTGAACGGCGTGCTCTCGTAGTGCAGGTTGTAAATCCCGCCCAGGTCCCCGCCGACGGGACCCGCCTCGCTTCGGACATATCCTCGCGAATCCGTGACCAGGCGCTGGACGGTCTTCTTCTCGCGGTCGTACGTGATGGCTTCACGCACCGTGAAGGGACCGCCGGGGCCTTGTCCATCAGTCACGGCTTCGTACTCGCCGTCTTTCACCTTCGTGTAAGTGGTCGTGCCGGTGTAGTCGCCGCCAGGAGCGAGCGCGGTGTCGGGCATCGACCATTCCCACGTCCACTTGCCGACAAAGTACGCGTCGAAGTCGAGCAGCGGCACCTCGTCGCCGGTCTGCGTCGGGCGGCCGAGCGTCGGCATTTGCCCCTTGGGTACTTCTTGCGCCTCGGCCGCGCCGCACGCCAGCGACACGGTCAGCGCGCTCAGCATCACCAGTCGTCTCATGTGGTGTATCCTCACCGCCGGAGAGTATATGCGACGGACACTGGTCTCTTCATTCGCGGTGGTCATGCTGCTCGCGGCCGCGCCGGCGCAGGCACAGGGGGATGGCGGCTACAAGCTCGTGCCGGACTGGCCGAAGCTGCCGCCCGGCGAGTTCTTCGGCTTGAAGAACGCGCCGCCGCCGCCGGCGGAGCGCGAAGCGCAAGCGGCCGCGCGCCGCGCGACGGGGCAGGCTGGCACCCGGCCGACGGGGCAGGGTCCCACCAATCAGCCCGGCATCTCCGGGGTGGCGATCGACGCGCAGGATCGCATTTACGTGTTCAACCGCGGCGCCAAGCCGATCATGGTGTTCGACACGGCGGGCAACCTGGTGATGGCCGGCGGTGATATCGACCTCAACGGCAAGAAGCTTGACCCCAACTGGCAGCACTCGGGTGCCGTTGACTGGGAAGGCAACGTCTACATGATCGAGCGCGACGCCCACCGCGTGGTGAAGCTCAGCCCCAGGATGGACAAGTTCCTCCTCCAGCTCGGCACCACCATGGAGAAGGGCAACAGCCCGACGCACTTCGACCTGCCCTCTGGCGTGGCCGTGCTCCGCAACGGCAACATCGTGGTCACCGACGGCTATGGCAACAACCGGGTCGCGATGTTCGACAAGACCGGCAAGTTCATCAAGCAGGTGGGCAAGGGCGCGGGCGGTCCGGCCGACAAGGGCAATGGGCCCGGCGAGTGGGTCCTGCCGCACAAGCTCGCGCTCGATGCACAGGACAACATGTACATCATCGACCGCGAGGGGCACCGCGTCCAGGTGTACGACAGGGACCTGAACTACCTGCGCGAGATCAAGGTCGAGGGCTGGAACCCGTGGGACATCGCCATCTCGCGCAAGGGCGATGATGGCTTCGCGTACATTGCCGACCACGCCCAGGAGCGCGTGCACAAGCTGTCCTTGAAGGACGGCAAGCTGGTGGCGACCTGGGGCAAGCAGGGCCTCGGCCCCGGCGAGTTCGACTGGGTCCACGGCATCGTGGTCGATTCGAAGGGCGCCGTTTACGCGGCCGACACCTACGGCCAGCGCATTCAGAAGTTTCAGAAGTAGCATCCGGCTTTAGCCGGATAACACCCGCGTGACGGTCCAATAAATCCCGATTGCGGCAATCACTAACGAGGCTGGTATCACCACGCGGTGGCGGTACCAGCCTCGACGCACGACGGGCCACACCAGCAGCATCGCGACCGCGATCACCGTCAGCTGTCCGCCTTCGACGCCCACATTGAACGCCAGCAACCCGGTGAGGAACTCGCCGCGCGGCAGTCCCAGCTCGCGTAGCACGCCGGCGAACCCCAGGCCGTGCAGCAGGCCGAACCCGAACACCAGGGCCAGCCGCCACGGCTTGAGCTCCCGCGTAACGAGATTCTCGATCGCGACATACGCGATCGACAGCGCGATCAACGCCTCGACGAGCCGTGACGGCAAGGAGACGAGGCCGTAGATCGACAGGCCCAGCGTGATCGAGTGGGCCAGGGTGAATGCCGTCACTTGCCGCAGCAGCGTCTTCACCCGCGGGCTGAGCAGGAAGAGGCCGACGACGAACAGGATGTGGTCCAGCCCCTTCGGCAGGATGTGCGTGTAACCCAGCGCCAGATACTGGCGGGCGATTTCCCGGCGGGTGGGCCGCGGAAAGCTGCGCGTCAGGTCGATCACGCCGCTCCAGTTGGTCCCGGTGATCCATTCGACCGTTGACGATCCGTCGGCCTGGCGGATCTCCAGCGGATACGGATCGGCGACGATGCCATAGAGCCATCGCAGCGTTGAGGCGCCGCGCGGCAGGCGGCCCGTCAGCCGGAAACTCGCCAGCGCGTCGGCGGGGGACGCCGGCGGCGGCAGGTACGCCACTGATTCGGCGCGGACCTCGCGGCCGTCGACGAACAGGACGATGCGGTCGGCGAAGACCGAGGTGAGTTGCGCGAGGCGCGCATCGCGGTCGGCCGCGCTGGGATTGGGCGGCACGGTGCCGCCGGCGAACGTCTCGAGGCGCATCAGCATCCACAGCGGATCGTTGGCGACCTCGAGCACGAAGCGGTCGTCGCCCGTAAAGGTCAGGACGACGCGGGTTCGTTCCGCTTCGTGCGAGAGCAGCGCCGGCGTCGCCGCCACGATCGCCAACAACGCCAGCGCGAGTCGAAGCACGTCGGGTATCATACGGCCCGTCATGGTCATCTCCTCGATTCTCGCGTTCGCGTTGGCGCTCGGCGCCCAGGCGCCGGCGGCAAACAAGGTGGAGATCGTCAGCGTCACCGGCTGCCTGCGCGAACAGGGCGCCGGCAACTGGGTGCTGGTGGCCGCCACCGATCCGGTGCCGAGCATCGCCAACCAGGCCCCCGCCGCCGAGTGGCCCAAGGAGCCGCCGGCCGGCAAGCATTCCTATCGTTTGTTGGGCGTGGGCGAGTTCAGCTTCCCCCAGCATCGCGACCGGACCATGGTGATTCGCGGCCTGTTCATCAAGGCCGCGCCCATGAGCCGCATCAACGTGACCTCGGCGGCCGAGGCGGTCGCAACCTGCGTCGCCGGCGCCCCGAAGTAGGCTAGAATCCGTGAATTCGGTGAGTTCGGGGGCCTGTCCCCCAAATTCACCATTGGCAGAAATTGCCGAGGACCGTATGAAGAAACTGACACTTGTCGCAATCGGCCTGGTGGTCTTCGGTTCTTCCAACGCCACGGCGCAGACTCCATCCCCCGGCGCGCCGACGTTCGCCAAGGACGTCGCCTCGATCATGTACAAGAAGTGCGCCAACTGCCATCGGCCCGGCGAAGTGGCGCCCATGAACTTGATGTCGTACGACGATGCGCGGCCATGGGCCAGGGCGATCAAGGCCAAGGTCGTGTCGCGCGAGATGCCGCCCTGGGGCGCCGACATGACCCAGAGCCTGCCGATGCGCAACGACATCAGCCTGTCGCAGCAGGAGATCGACACAATTGCGGCGTGGGTCGACGGCGGGGCGGTGCGCGGCCACGCCGCCGACATGCCGCCCTCGCCGAAGTTCGCCACCGGTTGGACGTTCGGCGAGCGCGAGCCCGACGCCGTGCTCGAGATGCCGGTCGAGTTCGAGATTCCCGCCGAAGGCGAAGTCGGCGTGCAGATGTTCTATTCGAAGGTGCCGTGGGCCGAGGACCGCTTTGCGGAGGTCGTCGAATTGCACCCGAGCAACCGCGCGGTGCTGCACCACGCCGGTATCTACTTTGTTGATATTCCCGAAGGCACGATGCTCGTCAATGGCCGCATCGTCGGGCCCGACGGCACGGTGATTGGCGATCGCGGCTCGCGCGGCTTGCCGTCGAGCGATAGCGGCCTGCCCGGGTCGAGCAAGCTGCTGTCGTGGGTGCCGGGCCGCGGCCTCGACATCCACCGCCCCAACATCGGCAAGCGCATTCCCGCCGGCAAGTACGTGAATTGGCAGATGCACTACAACCCGACCGGCACGCCGCAGAAAGATCGGACGAAGCTCGGCATCTGGTTCAACAAGGTGCCGGTGACGCACGAAGTGTTGATTCGCCAGGCGGGCGATCCGCTCGCCACCACCAAGGGCGGCCTGTCGATCTATCGCGCCGAGGGGCGCGAGACCGAGTACGTGGCCGACCCGAGCAGCACGCGCCGCAGCCGCACGACGCCGAACATTCCGCCGTACGCGGAGAATTGGAAGCTCACCGGGATCACGCCGGTGACCGAAGACATCACGCTCTACGCGATGTCGCCGCACATGCACCTGCGCGGCAAGAGCCTCAAGTGGGTCGTCACGTATCCCGATGGCCGCGAGCAGACGATCCTGAACGTGCCGAAGTTCGACTTCAACTGGCAGTTCAATTACGAGCTGGCCGAGCCGCTCAAGATTCCTGCCGGCAGCAAGATCACCGGCATTGGCGTCTACGACAACTCGGTGCGCAACAAGTGGAACCCCGGCCCGCACCTGCCGGTGTACTGGTCCGAGCAGAGCTGGGACGAGATGTACCAGCCGTTCACCGAATACTCAGTCGACTCGCAGGACCTCACCCTCCTCAAGCCGGTGACTTCGCAACAAAAACAGTAGCGTCCTACTTGACCAGCTTGCCGCCTTTTCGGTTGTCCGGCACGAACTTGTCGCGTGCCGGCATCTTCACCTTGGGCAGCGATGCCTGGTCCATCACCGCGTCGTCCGGCACGATCTGGTTGAGCGCGAGGATGTAGGCGACGAGCGCGTAGGTCTCGTTCGGCGTCAGCGTGCCGGGCGCCATGAACGGCATGGCGCGGTAGGTGTAGTCGTAAAGCGTGGTCGCATACGGCCAGTAGTTGCCGACCGTCTTCACCAATGTGGGATCCATTGCGAAATTGAAGTTGGGCCCCGACTCGCGGCCGACGAGACGTTCGGCGGATCCGCCTTCGCCGGCCGCGCCGTGACACGAGCGGCACTTGGCGGCGTAGATGGCGGCGCCCTCGGCCACCGTGCCGCGGCCCGCGGGCAAGCCGCGGCCATCGGGCATGACGTCGATGTCGAGCGTCTTGATCTCGTCGGCCGTGGCGACCCGCCCGAGGCCATACGACTTTGGCGCCGCTGGAGCCGGTCCCGCCGTGGTGCGAGCCCCGGATTGAGCGACCGCGAAGGCGGACGCCGTCAGTGCGATCAGCGCCGTAGCGACAACCATTCTCATTACGCGCCTCCCGCGAACTTCACCGCGCCGTCGGCCAGCACCTTCCAGCCGCGGATGTGGTTGAAGTGGTACGCCGTCGCTGGCCCGCGCGCGGCCAGCAGCACGTCCAACGTCGGCTGCGTATAGCCGGTGTCGTCGGTGGCGCGGCTCAATAACGTGGTTTCGCCGCCCTTCCATTCGAAGGGGAAGCGGAAACGCGTGTGGCACTTGGGCAGCACCGGTTCGTCGAGCGTTGCCGGCTGCCAGGACTTGCCGCCATCAACGCTGATATCCACCTTCGCGATCTTGCCGCGGCCGCTCCACGCCAGGCCGCGCACTTCCCACCAGCCGGCGCCGGTCAGCTTGTCGGGAAAGGCCGGTTCGGTAATCAACGACTTGGCATCCATGTCGAGGCTGAAGATGCGCGCCGTGCCGTCGGGCAGCGGGTCGGTGTACTTCGAGGTTTCCTCGCGGGTCATGAACGGCTGGTCGGCGACCTCGATGCGGCGCAGCCACTTGATGCTGGCGTTGCCCTCGACGCCCGGCAGGAACAGGCGCACCGGGTAGCCCTGCTCGGGCCGCAGCGCCTCGCCGTTCTGCCCGTACGCGATCAGCGCATCGTCGTAGGCCTTCTCGATCGGGATGCTGCGCGTCATGACGGCGGCGTCCATGCCCTCGGCGAGCAGCCACCTGGCTTTCGGCGAGGCGCCGGCTTCGCGCAGCAGCGTGGCGAGGGGCACGCCGGTCCATTCGCTGGTGCTGGTCAGGCCGTCGACCTGTTGCGGGGTGACGTCGGTCTGGTTGCCTTCGCGGCGATAGGCCCGCCCGCCGTTACCCGAGCACTCCATCATGCGGATCATCGAGCGGCCGGGGAAGCGGCGCAGGTCGGCCAGGGTGAACACCAGCGGCCGGTCGACCAGGCCGTGGATCAGCAGCGAGTACTGGGCCGGATCGATCGCGGGCACGCCGCCGTGATGGCGCTCGAAGTGAAGATCCGAGGGCGTGATGATGCCGTCGAGATCCTGCAGCGGCGTCAGGCTCGAGGTCCGGCGAGCGCCGAGCGACACCCGCTTGGGCTGCTCGAAGGGGGAGCGCCCCCCGACGTCGGTGCTGAGCGGCCCCTGGACCTTGGTGGGGTCGGCCGGCACCCGGGGACGAGCCGCCTGTTCGGCGCTTTGGCCGGCAATTGGGAGCGCCGCGCCGACAATTCCGGCCGTTCCGGCCGCGAGAGCCTGCCGCCGCGAGATGGTTTTCCGCCCGTCCATGGGACCTCCTCGAATGGATGATTGGGGCCAGGCCCCCAAAATCACCCCAGGATTCACTGAAATACGGCCAAGAATGGTGATTTTGGGGGCCTGGCCCCAATCATCCATTTTGGTCGTGGCGGAGCCTATCACGGCTGGCGCGGGCGGTGACAAGTGATGACAAGAATCGACGCTAAGTCGTTGAAAATTCGACTTGTTAGTGTTACAACGGCGCTGTTGAAAACCGTCCTCGCAGTGGGGGACAAGGCGAGCATGAAGAAACTCTCGTTGGTTGTCTGTTTTGGGTTGGTCGTGGCGCTCGGGCTTCGCGTGTACGCGGAACAACAGCCTGCACCACCACGCACGCCGGCCGGCGCACCGGCCATCGCGATTGCCCACACCCCCGCCTCTACCCACGAATCGCAGAACGCCCTCGTCAAGCAGTACTGCGCCAGCTGCCATAACGATCGCAACAAGAACAACGCGGCGGGCTTGTCGCTGCAGGGCTTCGATGCGTCGAAGGTCGGCCACGACGTGGAAGTCGCCGAGACCGCGGAGAAGATCATCCGCAAGCTCCGCGCCGGGATGATGCCGCCCTCGGGTTCGCGGCGTCCCGACGCCGCCGTGCTGACGGCCTTCGCCTCGTCGATGGAAACGCGACTCGACCAGGCCGCCGCGCTCAACCCCAATCCCGGCCGCCGTCCGTTCCAGCGCCTGAACCGCGCGGAGTATGCGCGCGCGGTGCGCGGCATGTTCGACCTTGACGTTGACGTCAGCGCGTTCTTGCCGCCCGATCAGATCAGCGCTGGTTTCGACAACGTCGCCGACTCGCAGAGCTTCTCGGCGACCTTGATGGAAGGCTACCTGCGCGCCGCCAGCCGCATCAGCGCGCTCGCGGTCGGCGACCCCAAGACCGGCGCGGCCGAAGTCACCTTCAAGGTGCCGCGCACCGGCTCACAGATGGGGCACGTCGAGGGCGCGCCCTTCGGCACGCGCGGCGGCATCGCCGTCATGCACACGTTCCCCGCGGACGGCGAGTACAGCTTCCGCATGCAACTGCATTCGATCCCGACCGGCCAGCTGTTCGGCAGCACCGTGCGGGGCGAGATCCTCGAGGTGTCGATTGACGGCGAGCGCGTCGCCGCGGTCGAGATCAACCCGCGCATGAGCGAGTCGGACCCTAACGGGATGCACCTGACCACGCCGAGGGTTCACGTCAAGGCGGGGACGCATCAACTGGCGGCCGCATTCGTGCAGCGCTTCGACGCGGTGCCCGATGACCTGATGCCGCCGATCGATCACACGCTGGCCGACAGCCAGATCGGCTCGGGCTTCGGCATCACCACGCTGCCGCACCTGCGCGAGTTCGCGGTCGGTGGCCCGTTCAAGGTGACCGGCGTGTCCGACACCCCGAGCCGCCGCAAGATCTTCACCTGCCGTCCGACCGCCGCCGCCGAAGAGGCCGCGTGCGCGTCGCGAATCATCCGCACGCTCGCGACCCAGGCCTACCGGGCGCCGGTGACGGCCGCCGATTACGATGGCCTGCAGACGTTCTACCAGCAGGGGCGCCAGGAGGGCGACTTCGAGTCGGGCATCCGGCTCGCGGTGCAGGCGATTCTCGCCAGCCCGAAGTTCCTGTTCCGGCTCGAAGAAGCGCCGGCCACAGTGCGGCCCGGCCAGAACTATCGCCTGACCGATCGCGACCTGGCGACGCGCCTGTCGTTCTTCCTGTGGGGCATGGGCCCCGACGCGCAGTTGCTGAAGGTAGCGGGCAACGGCACGTTGCGCGCGCCGGGCGTGCTCGCCGCGCAGGTCAAGCGCATGCTGGCCGACCCGAAGGCCGAGGCGCTGTCGACGCGGTTTGCCTCGCAGTGGTTCCGGCTGCAGGACCTCGACAAGATCAATCCTGACGCGCTGCTGTTCCCGTACTACGACTTCAGCCTGGCGCAGGCGCTCAAGCGCGAAACCGAATTGTTCTTCGACAGCATCGTCCGCGACGACCGCCCGATTCTCGAGCTGCTGACGGCCGACTACACGTTCGTCAACGAGCGCGTCGCCAAGCACTACGGCCTCCCGAACGTGAACGGCCCCGACTTCCGCCGCGTCGCGCTGACCGACGAGAACCGCCGCGGCCTGCTCGGCCAGGGCAGCATTCTCGCGCTGACCTCGGTCGCCGATCGCACCTCGCCGGTGCTGCGCGGCAAGTGGGTGATGGAAGTGCTGCTGGCCTCGCCGCCGCCGGCGCCGCCGCCCAACGTCCCGGCGCTCGAGGAAACCAAGGGCGATGACGCCGGCGTGCAGCTGACGACCCGCCAGCGGATGGAGCAGCATCGCGCCAATCCGGCGTGCACCTCGTGCCACAAGGTGATCGACCCGATCGGCCTGGCGCTCGAGAACTTCGACGTCACCGGCAGGTGGCGCGTCCGCGACAACGGCACGCCGGTCGATTCGGCCGGGGATCTCTACGACGGCACCAAGATGGCCGGCCCCCCGGGCCTGCGCGCGGCGCTGCTGAAGCACCAGGACATGTTCGTGCTGAGCTTTGCCGAGCGGCTGCTGACCTACAGCCTCGGCCGGCGGGTCGAGTATTTCGACATGCCGGCCATTCGCAAGATCACGCGCGAGGCGGCGAAGCAGAATCACAAGTTCTCGGCGTTCGTCATGGGCATCGTGACGAGCCAGGCGTTCCAGATGAGCAAGGCTGACGTAGTCGAAACGACGACAGTGGAGAGATAGAAAACCATGGAATTCATCACGAAGAAGCACATCTCCCGCCGCACCGTCCTGCGCGGTCTTGGCGTCACCATGGCCCTGCCGTTGCTCGACGCAATGGTGCCGGCCCAGACGCTGCACGCCACCAGCGCCGTGACCGGCAAGGTGCGGCTGTCAGCCATTGAAATGGTCCACGGGTCGGCCGGCGCGACGGTGTTCGGCGCCAGCAAGAACATGTGGTCGCCGGCGGCGGTCGGCACCGCGTTCGACCTGAGCCCGAGCGCGCTGTCGCCGCTCGAGCCGTTCCGCGACTACCTCACGATTGTCAGCAACACCGACGTCCGCAACGCCGAGGCGTTCTCGCTGCCGGAAATCGGCGCCGACCACTTCCGCTCGAGCGCGGTGTTCCTGACCCAGGCGCACCCGAAGAAGACGCAGGGCTCCGACGTGCAGGCCGGCACCTCGCTCGATCAGCTCTACGCGCAGAAGTTCGGCCAGGAGACGGCGATCCCGTCGATGCAGTTGAGCATCGAGACGGTCGACCAGTCGGGCGGCTGTGCCTACGGTTACAGCTGCGCCTACACCGACACCATCAGCTGGTCGGACCCGCACACGCCGCTGCCGATGATCCGCGACCCGCGCGCCGCGTTTGACTCGCTGTTCGGCGTCGGCGCGACGCCGGCCGAGCGCGCCGCCATTCGCCGCACCGACAAGAGCATTCTCGACTGGGTCGGCGCGGAAGTGGCGCGGCTGCAGAAGCAGCTGGGCAGCAGCGACCGGGCCCGCCTGGGCGCCTTCCTCGAGGAAGTGCGTGAAGTCGAGCGCCGCATCCAGCGCGTCGAGGCGCACAACGCCTCGGGCGAAGTCCGCGAACTGCCGGAGGCGCCGATCGGCGTGCCCGATTCGTTCGAGGAGCACGTCAAGCTGATGCTCGACCTGCAGGTGCTGGCGTTTGCCACCGACGTGACCCGCGTGTTCTCGTTCAAGATGGGCCGCGACGGCTCGGCGCGCGTCTATCCCGACAGCGGCATCCGCTCGGCGTTCCACCCCGCGTCGCACCACGGCGAGCGCGAAGACCGCGTGACCGATTTCAACAAGATCAACCGGTATCACGTGAGCATGATTCCCTACTTCCTGAACAAGCTGAAGAACACCCCGGAAGGCGACAAGAACCTGCTCGACAACACGGTGGTGATCTACGGGTCGCCGATGGGCAACTCGAACGTGCACAACCACAAGCGCTGCCCGCTGTTCCTGGCCGGCAAGGGCGGCGGCGCGCTGCGCGGCAACCTGCACCTCAAGGCCGCCGACGGCACGCCGATGGCCAACGCGATGCTGGCCTTGATGCAGGACATCGGCCTGACCGACGTGCAGAGCTTCGGCGACAGCACCGGCCGCTTCGACTTGAACACCGTGCCGGCGACGACGGCCGCCGAGTAAAGGAACGTTGGCCACAGAGGACACGGAGAACACAGAGAAACACTTTTCTAAACGCCAGTACCGCTGACAGGCGGACAGGCATTTTGAAAGATTGTCTCTGAGTCCTCTGTGGCAGTTGTTCGTAGGCAGGTGACAGGGTTACGCATATGCGCAAAGTGATTCAGGGTCTTGGTCTCGTCGGTGTGCTCGCGCTTTCGCTGTCGGTGATGCTGAGTGCCGCGGCGGCGCCGGTGGCCGATGCGGCGATGAAGCGCGACCCCGAGGCCGTGCGCACGCTGATCAAGGGCGGCGCCGACGTGAACGCGGCCCAGGGCGACGGCATGACCGCGCTGCACTGGGCGTCGCGGCACGGCGATGCGGCGATGACGCAGATGCTCCTGTTCGCCGGCGCCAACGTCAAGGCCACGACGCGGCTGGGCGGCTACACGCCGCTGCTGATGGCGGCCGAGCACGGGCACGCGGCCGTGATGTCCGCCCTGCTCGCCGGCGGCGCCGATGCCAGGGCCGGCAACGCGCTGGGCACCACGGCCTTGATGCTCGCGGCCGCATCCGGCAACCCCACCGCGGTCACCACGCTCGTCGAGAACGGCGCCGAGATCGAGGCGCGCGAGAAGACCTTCGGGCAGACGCCGCTGATGTTTGCGACGGCCAGCAACCGCGTGGAGGCCATCCAGGCGCTGATCAAGGCCGGTGCCGACGTCAAGGCGACATCGAAGGTGGTCAACGTCGGGAGCCTCAGCAGCCAGCAACAGGAGTTCCTCGCGCAGGCGTCCGGCAGCGGCGCGCAGCCAGGCGGCGGCGGCCAGGGCCGCGCCGGTCAGGTTGTGGCCGCCGGAACCACGCCGCCAGCGGCTACCCCGGCCCCCGACGCCGGCGGTGGCGGCGGCCGTCGCGGCGGCGGCGGCGGCAGGGCCGGCATCGACCGGCCCTTCTTCTACAACGAGTTGATCGGCACCCAGGGCGGCGTGACCGCGCTGATGCTGGCGGCGCGCGGCGGCTACGCCGACGCGGTGAAGACGCTCGTGGCGGCGGGCGCCGACGTCAATCAGGTGTCGGCCGGCGACAAGACCAGCCCGCTGCTGATCGCCACCATCAACGGCCAGTTCGACCTGGCGCAGTGGCTGCTCGAGCGGGGCGCCAACCCCAACGCGGCCGCCGAGAACGGCGTGACGCCGCTCTATGCCGCGCTGAACGTGACCTGGGCGCCGCGCGCGCTCTATCCCCAGCCGCGGGCGTACAACCAGCAGCAGACGACGTACCTGTCGTTCATGAAGGCGCTGCTCGAGAAGGGCGCCGATCCGAATCTGCGCCTGACCCGCAAGGTCTGGTACTCGGAATACAACTTCGATCTCGCCGGTGTGGACGAGATTGGCGCCACGCCGATGTGGCGCGCCGCGTTTGCCGGTGACGTCGCGGCGATGTCGCTGTTAATGGAGTACGGCGCCGACCCGAACATTCCCACCATGCGTCCCGCCGGCCGGCAACGGCTCGGCGACACCGGCGAGGTGCGCCAGGCGGCCGACGTGTCGGGCCTGCCGCCGGTGCCGCTCGGCGGTCCCGGGGTGCCGCCGCTGCAGGCCGCGTCGGGCGTCGGATTCGGCGAAGGCTTCGCGGCCAACTCGCACATCCACTCGCCGGCGGGCTTCCTGCCCGGCATCAAATACATGGTGGAAGTCGCCGGCGCCGACGTCAACGCGGTGGACCACGACGGCAACACCGCGCTGCACCACGCGGCCGCGCGTGGCGACAACGACTCGATTCTCTACCTGGTCAGCAAGGGCGCCGACGTCACCAAGGTGAACCGCGAGGGCCAGACGGTGGCCGACATGGCCAACGGCCCGGTGCAGCGCACCCAGCCCTACCCCGAGACGCTGAAGCTGCTCGAGAAGCTCGGCTCGAAGAACAACAACAAGTGCGTGTCGTGTTGAGACGGAGAGCATGAAGACGTTCGCGGTCGCCTGTTTCCTCGCTGTTCCGCTGCTGGTTGCAGCCCAGTCGCCAAAGCCCGCGGGCACGGCGCCGAAGGCTGCGGTGTCGCATGCCCCGTCGGCCGCCGCCCTGACTTCGGCTGAGCAGACCGCGCTCGTCAAGCAGTACTGCGCCGGGTGCCACAGTGAGCGCGGCAAGGCCGGCGGCCTGTCATTGGCTGCCTTCGACGCCGCGCAGGTGCTCAAGCACGCCGAGACCACTGAAAAGATCATCCGCAAGCTCCGCGCCGGCATGATGCCGCCGGCCGGCTCCCGGCGTCCCGAACCGCCGGTGATCAACGCGCTGGCGACCGCCTTCGAGGCCCGCATCGATCGCGCCGCCGCGCTCGACCCCAATCCCGGGTCGCGTCCGTCGCAGCGCCTGAATCGCGCGGAATACACGCGGGCCGTGAAGGACCTGCTGGCGGTCGATATTGACGTCAACGCCTTCCTCCCGGCCGACACCATCAGCGACGGCTTCGACAACATCGCCGACTCGCAGACCATTTCGTCCACGCTGATGGAAGGCTACCTGCGCGCGGCCAGCCAGATCAGCCGGCTGGCGGTGGGCGACCGCCACGCCTCGCCCGGTTCGACGACCTGGAAGGTGCCGCGGACGGCCTCGCAGATGCGCCACGTCGAGGGCGCACCGCTCGGGACGCGCGGCGGCCTGTCGGTGCTGCACGCGTTCCCGGCCGACGGCGAGTACTACTTCAAGATCATGCTGCACATGGGCCCCACCGGCGACCTGTTCGGCGGTCCCTATCGCGGGGAGCAGATCGAGGTGTCGATCAACGGCGCGCGCGTCGCGCTGATGGACATCAACCCGCGGATGAACGAGCAGGACCCCAACGGCATGACCATGCAGACGCCGAAGGTCCACATCAAGGCGGGCCAGCATCGCCTGTCGGCGGCGTTCGTGCAGCGCTTCGAGGGGCCGGCCGACGACTTGATCATGCCGATCGAGCACACCCTGGCCGACACCAACATCGGCGAGGTGTTCGGGACCACCGCCATTCCGCACTTGCGCGACTTCACGGTGGCCGGGCCGGTCGCGGTCACCGGCGTGTCCGACACCGAGAGCCGCCGCAAGATCTTCACGTGCCGGCCGACCACCGCCGCCGAGGAAACCCGCTGCGCCGGCGACATCGTCCGCAAGCTCGCGACCCAGGCCTATCGCGGGCCGGTCCAGGCCGACGACTTCAAGGACCTGATGACGTTCTACGAGCGCGGCCGCCAGGAGGGTGACTTCGAGTCGGGCGTGCGCCTGGCGGTCCAGGCCATTCTGGCGAGCCCGCGCTTCCTGTTCCGCATGGAGCAGGCGCCGGCGACGCTACGGGCCGGACAAACCTATCGCGTGAGCGACCTCGACCTCGCCTCGCGGCTGTCGTTCTTTATGTGGGGCTCGGTTCCCGACGCCGAACTGGTGAAGGTCGCCATGCAGGGGACCCTGCAGACCCCGGCCGTGTTCGAGAAGCAGCTGAAGCGCCTGCTCGCCGACCCGCGCGCCGAGGCGCTGTCGACGCGGTTTGCGTCGCAGTGGCTGCGGCTGCAGGACGTCGAGAAGGTCCGGCCCGATCATCACTTCTACTCCTACTGGGACACCACCTTGTCGCAGGCGCTGGTGCGCGAGACCGAGTTGTTCGTCGACAGCCTGATCCGCGACGACCGGCCGGTGACCGACCTGCTGACCGCCGATCACACCTTCGTCAACGAGCGGCTGGCCAAGCACTACGGCATCCCGAACATCCTGGGCCCGCAGTACCGCCGCGTGACCCTGACCGATCCCAACCGCCGCGGCGTGCTGGGGCAGGGCAGCGTGCTGCTGCTGACCTCGATCGCCGACCGCACCTCGCCGGTGCTGCGCGGCAAGTGGGTGATGGAAGTGCTGCTCGGCTCGCCGCCGCCGGCGCCGCCGCCCAACGTGCCGACGCTCGAAGAGACCAAGTCGGTGGACGCGGGCAAGACCTTGTCGGTGCGCGAGCGCATGGAAGAGCACCGCAAGAATCCGGCCTGCACGTCGTGCCACAAGGTGATCGACCCGCTGGGGCTGGCACTCGAGAACTTCGACGTCACCGGCGTGTGGCGGATCAAGGACAACGGCGTGCCGGTCGATCCGGCCGGCGACCTGTTCGACGGCACCAAGCTCGACGGCCCGATGGCGCTGCGCAACGCGCTGCTGAAGCACCAGGACGTGATCATGCTCAGCTTCACCGAGAGCCTGATGACCTATGCCCTGGGCCGCCGCGTCGAGCCCTACGACATGCCGACGGTGCGCGCCATCGTCCGCGACGCCAAGCGCAACAACTACCGGTTTTCGTCGTTCATTTCCGGCGTCGCCAAGAGCGCGGCGTTCCGGATGGGTCGGGTCGCGGCGGTCGAGACCACCACCGCGGCCAGTCGCTAACGGAGGAGAGAGGCTGATGTTCATCACCAAGAAGCACATTTCCCGCCGCACCGTCCTGCGCGGCATGGGAGTGACGATGGCGTTGCCGATGCTGGAGGCGATGGTGCCGGCGCGCACCGTCTTCGCCAAGACCGCCGCGGGCAAGGTGCGGCTCGCCGCCATCGAAATGGTGCATGGCTCCGCGGGTGCGACCAAGTTTGGCCTGCAGAAGAACCTCTGGTCGCCGGCGGCCGTGGGCACGGGCTTCGACCTGTCGCCGACCAGCCTGGCGCCGCTCGAGCCGTTCCGCGACTACCTGACGATTGTCAGCAACACCGACGTCCGCAACGCCGAGGCGTTCGAGTTGCCGGAAATTGGCGGCGACCACTTCCGCTCGAGCGCGGTGTTCCTGACCCAGGCCCACCCGCTGCAGACGCAGGGCTCGGGCGTGCGCGCCGGGACGTCGCTCGACCAGCTCTACGCCCAGAAGTTCGGGCAGGAGACGCCGATCCCGTCGATGCAGCTGTGCATCGAGGCGGTTGACCAGGCCGGCGGCTGCTCCTACGGCTACTCGTGCGTCTACACCGACACCATCAGCTGGGCCGATCCCAACTCGCCGTTGCCGATGATTCGCGACCCGCGCCTGGCGTTCGACCAGCTGTTCGGCGTCGGCGCGACGCCCGAAGAGCGCGCCATTCGCCGCGCCGAAGACAAGAGCATCCTCGACCTGATCAGCGCGCAGCTGGCGCGACTGAACAAGGAGATCGGCGCCGCCGATCGCACGCGCCTGTCGAATTACCTGGACGAAGTGCGCGAGATCGAACGGCGCATCCAGAAGGTCGAGGCCTACAACCAGAGCGGCGAGCAGCGCGAGTTGCCGACCTCGCCGGTCGGCGTGCCCGACTCGTTCGACGACCACGTCAAGCTGATGTTCGACCTGCAAGCGGTGGCCTTCGCGTCGGACACGACCCGCGTATTCTCGTTCAAGATGGGCCGCGACGCGTCAAGCCGCGTCTACCCGACGAGCGGCGTCACGACCGGCTTCCACCCGGCGTCGCACCATGGCGATCGCGAAGACCGCATCCTCGAGTTCGCCAAGATCAACAAGTACCACATCGGCCTGCTGCCGTACTTCCTCCAGAAGCTGAAGGACACGCCCGACGGCGACAGCAACCTGCTCGACAACACGCTGGTGGTCTACGGCTCGCCGATGGGCGACTCGAACATCCACAACCACAAGCGCTGCCCGCTGTTCTTCGCCGGCAAGGCCGGCGGCGCGCTCAAGGGCGGGCTCCACCTCAAGGCCGCCGACGGCACGCCGATGGCCAACGCCATGCTGAGCGCCCTGCACGGCCTGGGCCTGGACGAGGTCACGAGCTTCGGTGACAGCAGCGGTACGTTCAACCTGACGACGGCGCCTGGCGCGACCGCGGCCCAGGCCCAGCAGGAGTAGAGGACCGCCAATGCTGCGACAGAGACTGTTCGGAAGCGCTGGGCTGGCGCTGGTCCTCACCGTGGGGATGGGCGCCCAGGCGCCCGCGCCGGTGGCCGATGCGGCCAGCAGGGGCGATCGCGACGGCGTGCGGGCGCTGCTCAAGAAGGGCCTGGACGTCAACGAAGCCCAGGGCGATGGCACCACCGCGCTGCACTGGGCGGCGATGACGGGCGACACCGAGCTGGCGCAGATGCTGATCTACGCCGGCGCCAACGTGCGCGCCACCACCCGGCTGGGCGCGTACACCCCGTTGTACCTGGCCGCCAAGGGCGGCCAGGCGGGCGTCGTCGCGGCGTTGCTCGCGGCCGGCGCCGATCCCAAGGTGACCACCACCAACGGCACCACGCCGCTGATGATTGCCGCGGCGGCCGGCGACACCCGCACCATCACGTCGCTCGTCGAGAACGGCGCTGACATCAATGCCAGGGACGGCGCCAAGGGCGAGACACCGCTGATGTTTGCCGCGGCGTTCAACCGCACCGAGGCGGTGAAGCTGCTGCTCGCGCGCGGCGCCGATCACACGGCTACGACCAAGGTGGTGGACCTGTTCGCGCTGACCGCGCCTGAAGAAGAGGCCATGGGTCGCGGCCGCCCGGGGGCGACCGGCAACGTTCCGGTTGACATCGCCGGCGCGACCCGCGGCTACCGCTATAACGAGTTGATCAGCAGCCAGGGTGGTCTCACCGCGTTGCTGTTTGC
Organism: Acidobacteriota bacterium; assembly: GCA_041178345.1. GTDB lineage: Bacteria > Acidobacteriota > Vicinamibacteria > Vicinamibacterales > UBA2999 > 12-FULL-67-14b. The sequence goes on from JBEGVQ010000111.1 coordinate 55,328, forward strand.
GGCCCGCCAGGGTTTCACCGGCACGGTCGAGGCGCTCGTCGAGGGCGGGGCCGACCTGAACCAGCTGAATGCCGGCGACCAGACCAGCCCGCTGTTGATGGCGATCATCAATGGCCACTTCGACCTGGCCACCTACATGATCGAGAAGGGCGCCAACCCGAACGTGGCGGCCTTCAATGGCGCGACGCCGCTCTACGCGGTGCTGAACATCCAGTGGGCGCCCAAGTCGCTCTATCCGAGCCCGAAGGCCTATCAGCAGCAGCAGACGATGTATCTCGACCTGATGAAGATGCTGCTCGACAGGGGCGCCGACCCCAACGCGCGCCTGCAGCGAAAGGTCTGGTACCAGGCCTTCAATTCCGATTTCGCCGGCGTGGACGAGACCGGCGCCACGCCGTTCTGGCGCGCCTCGTATGCCAACGACGTCGCCGCCATGAAGCTGCTGGTGGCGCACGGCGCCGATCCGAACATCCCGACCATGAAGCCGGCGGGCCGGCCGTTCACCGGCGAGGGCATTCGGCAGATCCAGGACCGGTCCGGCGTGCCACCGGTGCCGTATGGCGGTCCGGCGGTGTTCCCGCTGCATGCCGCGTCGGGCGTCGGCTACGGTGAAGGCTTCGCCGCCAACTCGCATCGCTACGCGCCAACCGGGTTCCTGCCGGCCATCAAGTACCTGGTCGAGGAGCTGGGCGCCGACGTCAACGCCACCGACCACGAGGGCAACACGCCCGTGCACCTGGCGGCATCGCGCGGCGACAACGAGTCGATTCGCTTCCTGGTCTCGAAGGGCGCCGATGTCACGCGCGTGAACCGCGAGGGCAACACCACGGTTGATATCGCCAACGGCCCCGTGCAGCGCACGCAGCCCTATCCCGAAACCATCAAGCTGCTCGAGTCGCTCGGCGCCAAGAACAACCACAAGTGCATCACATGCTGAAAAAGACGCTCGTTATCGCCGTGTGCATCACGGCCCTGGTCGGCGTGGCGGTCTCCGCCCAAGTCGCCAAGCCCGTCGTGACGGCGCCGGTCAAGCCGGTGGTGTCGCATGTACCCGCCACCACCACGATGTTGCCGGCGGAGCAGACGGCGCTGGTGAAGCAGTACTGCGCCGGCTGCCACAGCGAGCGCGGCAAGGCCGGCGGCCTCTCGCTGGCCTCGTTCGACGCGTCCAAGCTCGAGGAGCACGGCGAGACGACCGAGAAGCTGATCCGCAAGCTGCGCGCCGGCATGATGCCACCGTCGGGGGCCCGCCGCCCAGAGCCGGCGGTGCTGACCGGGCTGGCGTCGGCGTTCGAAAGCCGCATGGACCGCGCCGCGGCCCTCAACCCGAATCCCGGCTCGCGGCCGTTCCAGCGGCTGAACCGCGCCGAGTATGCGAACGCGGTCAAGGACCTGCTGAACGTGGACGTCGACGTGACGGCGTACCTGCCGCCGGACACAATCAGCCATGGGTTCGACAACGTCGCCGACGCCCAGACCTTCTCGCCGACCTTGATGGACGGCTACCTGCGCGCGGCCAGCCAAATCAGCCGGCTGGCGGTGGGCGATCGCCAGGCCTCGGCGACCTCGACCACCTACAAGATCGCCCGCGCCGCCTCGCAGATGCGCCGCGTCGACGGCGCGCCGATGGGCACGCGCGGCGGCACCTCGGTGGTGCACACGTTCCCGGCCGACGGCCACTACGTGTTCAAGACCTCGCTGCACTACGAGCCGCTCGGCGGACTGGCGGGCCGCAACACCATGACCGCCTACGGCCTCAAGGAACAGGTCGAAGTGTCGGTCAACGGCGAGCGGGTCGCGCTGTTCGACCTGAACACGCGGATGAGCGAGACCGACCCGAAGAACGGCCTCGAGTTGCAGACGCCCCCCGTGCACATCAAGGCCGGCCCCCAGCGCGTGACCGCCGCCTTTGTCCAGCACCTGGACGGCCCGGTCGACGACCTGCTGATGCCGCTCGAGAACACGCTGGCCGATGTCAGCATCACCTTTGGCATCACCATGCTGCCGCACCTGCGCGATTTCGTGGTGCAGGGGCCGCTCGACGTCACCGGCGTGTCGGACACGCCGAGCCGCCTGAAGATCTTCTCGTGCCGGCCGACCAGCGCCGCCGAGGAGGAGTCGTGCGCGGCCGAGATCGTCAACCAGCTCGCGGCCCAGGCGTTTCGCGGCGCGCCGACGGCCGCCGACCTGCAGGATGCCCTGAAGTTCTACGAGCAGGGCCGGACCAAGGGCGGCTTCGAGCCCGGCATCCGCCTGGCGGTGCAGTCGATCCTGATGAGCCCGCGCTTCCTGTTCCGCCTCGAGGAACAGCCGGCCGGGATTCGCGCGGCGACCTATCGCATCAGTGACCTCGACCTGGCCTCGCGCCTGTCGTTCTTCCTCTGGGGGACGGTGCCCGACGCGGACCTGGTCAAGGCGGCGTCGCTCGGGGCGTTGCGCACGCCGGCGGGCCTGCAGAAGCAGGTGCGCCGCATGCTCGCCGACCAGCGCGCCGGGGCGCTGTCGACGCGGTTCGGGTCGCAGTGGCTGCGCCTGCAGGACCTCGACAAGATCTTCCCCGACTACCTGCTGTATCCGCAGTATGACGACACGCTGGCCCGGGCGCTGAAGCGCGAAACCGAGTTGTTCTTCGACAGCATCGTCCGCGAGGACCGCACGGTCACCGACCTGCTGACCGCCGACTACAGCTTCGTCAACGAACGGCTGGCCAAGCATTACGGCATTCCCAACGTGACCGGCAGCGCGTTTCAGCGCGTGGCGCTGCCGCCGAACCGGCGCGGCTTGCTCGGGCAGGGCAGCATCCTGACGCTGACCTCGGTGGCCGACCGCACCTCGCCGGTGCAGCGCGGCAAGTGGGTGATGGAAGTGCTGCTGGCCTCGCCGCCGCCGGCGCCGCCGCCGAACGTGCCGTCACTCGATGACTCGGTGAAAGCCACCGACGGCGGCAAGATGCTGTCGACGCGCGAGCGCATGGAAGAACACCGCAAGAACCCGGCGTGCACGTCGTGCCACAAGGTGATCGATCCGCTCGGCCTCGCGCTCGAGAACTTCGACGTCACCGGCGCCTGGCGGATCAAGGACAACGAAGTGCCGGTGGACGTGGTGGGCGACCTCTACGACGGCACCAAGATTGACGGTCCCGCCGGCCTGCGCGAGGCGCTGATGAAGCACTCGGACGTGTTCCTGACCGGATTCACCGAGAGCCTGATGACCTATGCGCTCGGGCGGCGGGTTGAATACACCGACATGCCGGCCATTCGCACGATCGTGCGCAATGCCGGCAAGAGCGACAACAAGCTGTCGGCGTTTGTGATGGGTGTGGTTAACAGCCCGGCGTTCCGGATGGGCATGACCGATACGGGCAAGCAACCCCGCGCGACCGACGTCGCGCGTTAGACAAGTCGTGCCAGAACGGCGGCACGTCAGTGCCGCCGTTGTAGCCGCCAGGAGCAGAGACGATGTACATCACGCAAAAGCACATTTCCCGCCGCACCGCGCTCAAGGGCGTCGGCGTCACCATGGCACTGCCGTTCCTCGAGGCCATGGTGCCGGCCCGCGCGACCCATGCGCAGGCGCGCGGCAAGGTCCGCCTGGCGGCGATTGAAATGGTGCACGGCTCTGCCGGCAGCACGGCCTTCGGCATCAAGCAGAACCTGTGGGCGCCGGCCGCGGTCGGCCGCGACTTCGACCTCTCGCCCGGTTCGCTGGCGCCGCTCGAGCCGTTCCGCAACGACATCACCATCGTCAGCAACACCGACGTGCGCAACGCCGAGGCGTTCACGGCCCCGGAAATCGGCGGCGACCACTTCCGCTCGAGCGCGGTGTTCCTGACGCAGATGCACCCCAAGCAGACCCAGGGGTCCGACGTGTTCGTCGGCACCTCGCTCGACCAGTACTACGCGCAGCGCTTCGGGCAGACCACCGCCATTCCCTCGATGCAGTTGTGCATCGAGAACGTCGACCAGGCCGGCGGCTGCTCCTACGGCTACTCGTGCACCTACACCGATTCGATTAGCTGGGCGGCGCCCGACCAGCCGCTGCCGATGGTGCGCGATCCGCGCACCGTGTTCGACCTGCTGTTCGGCGTCGGCGCGACGCCGGCCGAGCGGAAGGAACGGCGCAGCGAGGATCAGAGCATTCTCGACTGGCTGGGTGGCGCGGTGGCGCGCCTGAACAAGAACCTGGGCGCGGCCGACCGGGCGCGGCTGGCCGACTACCTGGAAGACGTGCGCGAGATCGAGCGCCGGATCCAGCAGGTCGAGGCGTCCAACAGCAAGGGCGAGCAGCGCGAACTGCCGGGCGCACCGGTGGGTGTTCCCGACTCGTTCGAGCAGCACGTCAAGTTGATGTTCGACCTCCAGGCGCTGGCCTTCGCGTCGGACACGACCCGCGTGTTCGCCTTCAAGATGGGCCGCGACGCCTCAAACCGCGTCTATCCCGACAGCGGCTACAAGGCGGCGTTCCACTCGGCCTCGCACCACCAGGACCGCGACGAGCGCATCACCGACTTCGCCAAGATCAACAAGTACCACATCAGCATGATTCCGTATTTCCTCA
>JBEGVQ010000112.1:0-6041 GCA_041178345.1 Acidobacteriota bacterium
GGTTGAACGAGTTGCGGCGGAAGATGTCGCCCATGTTGTGGCCGCAGATGATCACCATCTCGAGGCCGACTTCTTCCGCAATCGCCTTGAGTCCGGCCGGCGACATCTCGCGCGAGCTGCCAATCGCGAACCGGTCACCGGCAATCACGAACGTCTCGCCCTGGTGGACGCGGGCGCGGAAATCGGCCATCAGGTAGCGGAACGACCCGGCCTTCCAGCGCTCGTCGAGCGTTTCCAGGCTTTCCGACACGCAATCAGCCGCCGGCGTGATCTGGTCGGTATCAATGGCGTCGAGCTTCTTCGCGGGGTTCTTGGGATCCCAGATGATCAGGGCCTTGCCGCGGATGGTCCGGCTGGCGTCGCTGCCGGCGAGATCCGCGGGACGCGGCGTGGGCAAGGTATCAAGGGTCACGCCCGGCTTCAGGATGGCGGGTGTCGCGATCTGCATAACCTGCCGATTGTAGAATGCCGGGTATGCGTTACACCACCTTTGCCCTGACGTTTGCCGTCGCCCTGCTGTCGGTGGCCACACCAATCGCGCAAGAGAACATCGACAGAGACATCCAGTGGAAGATTCGCCGCGAAGCCACCGACCACTCCCAGATTCTCCGCACCCTGCATTTCCTGACCGACGTCTACGGGCCGCGCCTGACCGGCTCGCCCAACCTGAAGGCCTCGCAGGAATGGGTCGTCGCGGAAACGACCAGGTGGGGGTTGAAGAACGCCAAGCTCGAACCGTGGAACTTCGGACATCCGGGCTGGGCCAACGAAAAGCTGTCGGTCCACGTGACCGCACCGGTGAAAGACTCGCTGGTGGCCGAAGCGCTGGCGTGGACGCCGGGCACCAACGGCGCGATCACCGCGCAGGCCGTGCAGTTGATCGTCCCGAACCAGCCCACCAAGGATGTGCTCAGCAAGTTCTTCGATGACCATCGCGCGAAGGTGAAGGGCAAGTTCGTGATGGTCGGCGCGGCTACGCAAGTGGGCGTCACCATTCTCCCGCCGCCCAAGCGCCGTGAAGACAACGACGTGCGCGCACAGTACGGGCCCAACCCTCCAGCGGGCGGCGGCTTCCCTGGCGGCGGTGGTCCTGGTGGCCCACCGAACCCCAACCTCGTGCCGGCCGCTCAAGTCGCCGAGCAACTGGATCAGTTCCTGGTGGCGGCCGGCGCCGCCGGCCGCGTCAACGACGCGGGTCGCGAGCACGGCCAGATCCGCGCGTTCAATAACCGCACGTTCGACATCACCAAGGCAGTCCCCACCGTCGTGATGCGCAACGAAGACTACGGCCGCCTCTCGCGGTTGATGGCCGGCGGCGCCACCGTCGAACTCGAGATGAACATCGTCAATCGCAGCTACCCGGAGGGCGCGACGCAGTACAACGTCGTCGCCGAGATTCCCGGCACCGACAAGGCGCACGAAGTGGTGATGCTGGGCGGCCACATCGACTCGTGGCATTCGGCCACCGGCGCCACCGACAACGCGATTGGCTGCGCGACCATGCTCGAGGCCATCCGCATCCTGAATGCCATCGGCGTGAAGCCGCGCCGCACCATTCGGGTCGCGCTGTGGGGCGGCGAGGAGCAGGGCCTGCTCGGCTCGCAGGCCTACGTGAAGGAACACTTCGGCATGGTCGAGAACCCGAAGCCGGAGCACGCCAACTTCGCCGGCTACTTCAACATCGACTCGGGCACCGGCCGCGCGCGCGGCATGTCGGTGTTCGGCCCGGCCGAAGCGGCCGAGATTCTGCGCCAGGCCACCAAGCCCTTCGAAGACAACGGCTTCTTCGGCGTCAACGCCACCGAGAGCCGCCGCCGCGGCGGCACGGACTCGACCTCGTTCAACGAAGCGGGCCTGCCCGGCATCGGCATCCAGCAGGACCCGATCGAGTACAACTCGCACACCTGGCACACGAACCTCGACACCTACGAGCGCGTCATTGAGGACGATGCGAGGCAGTCGGCGATGGTGATTGCGGCGGCGGTGTATCACCTGGCGATGCGGGAGGAGATGCTGCCGCGGATCCCGAAGGACAAGATGCCGCCCCTGCCGACGCCCTAAAGGCAATTTGCCACAGAGGACACAGAGGACGCAGAGAAAGTCTTTCGAAATCCAGGCACACGGTTGCTATCGCGCATCCTGCATTTAGAAAAGTGATTCTCGGTGTCCTCTGTGTCCTCTGTGGCCAACTACCGTCCGACAGCGTAGATGCGGTCGTCCGCGCGCAGGTAAAGCCTGCCTGCCGCGGCGGCCGGTGACGCCACGAAGTGACCGTCGAGCTTGTTGCGCGACAGCACCTCGAAGGTCCGGCCGGCCTTGAGCACGATGGTCTCGCCGGTCTCGCTGACGAAGTAGACCTTGCCGTCGCCGGCGATCGGCGAGGCGGTGAACACGCCGCCAACCCGTTCCTGCCACAGCCGCTGACCGGTGGCCGCATCCACAGCCGAGAGGATCCCGTTCTCGCCGCTCATGTAGATCACGCCCTGGTAGTGAACGAGCGACGAGACGTACGGCCCGCCCGTCGGTTGCCGCCAGGCGACGTGGCTGCTGGTGATGTCGCCCTTGCCACCCAAGCGAATCGCCATGTACGGGCTGCTGCGGTAGCCGCGGCTCAGGTACAGCATGCCCTTGTCTTCCATGGCCACCGGGATGGGAAAGCGGTTGACCTCGGGGTAATGCCACAGCGACGCGCCGGTCGACGGGTTGAACGACTCCACGCCGGTGCTGGAGTTGACGATCAGTTCAGGTCCCGCGGGACCGGTGATCACAACCGGCGAGCTCCAGGAGGCGTTGCCGGCGGGCTGGTCGGCTTTCCACTTCACCGTGCCGGTGCGCTTGTCGAGCGCCAATAGATAGGACATCTGCTCGTGGTAGCACAGCAGGATCAGCGAGTCGTTGAACAGGACCGGCGAACTGGCGTGGCCCCAGTTGATCTCGAAGGGTGCGTAGTCGCGCGCGAGGTTGCGCGTCCACAGCGGCTTGCCCGAGGCGTCGAGGGCGACCAGTTGGCCGGTACCAAACCACGCGTAAACTCGCTCGCCGTCGGTGACCGGGCTGGCGCTCGACAGGTTGTGCTTGTCGTGCACGGGCGGCAGCTCGCCCTCGGCCGGCGTCTCGTGGATCCACACCCGCTGGCCGCTGGCGCGATCGAACGCCTCGACGATAAACGCCACGCCGTCACGCTTGGTGCGCCGCGCGAGGGTGCTTTCACCGGCGGCGGCCGGATCCACGCCCTGCGCCAGGGTCGGGTGGCGGCCGTCCTGGCGGCGGCCGTCGCCGGCCTGCGACGTGACAAACACGCGCTCGGCTGATACCACCGGCGAAGAGACGCCTGTCCCCTCGAGCGGTGTTGACCACGCCACGTTCTGCGTGGCGCTCCACGTCGCTGGAATGGGACCGGTCGCAATGCCGCTGGCCGCCGGGCCGCGCCAGTGCGGCCAGGTGTTGGCGGACAGCGACGCGGCGGCGATGAACAAGAAAACGAAGGTGACGGCAACGCGCATCGGCATAACTGGCTCCGGGGCCCATCCTACCGTAAGCTTGAGAATTCCCGTGCGCGCGTCCCTTCGCTCAGAACTGGCTCCCATGCTCCGCCTGGCCGTCCCGGTGGTGATGGCCGAGCTTGGCTGGATGGCCATGGGCGTGGTCGACACGTTGATGGTCGGGCCGCTCGGCCCTGAAGCGATCAGCGCCGTCGGCGTCGGCGCGGCCATGCACATTGCGTTCGCGGTGTTCGGCATGGGCGTGCTGCTCGGCCTCGACACGCTGGTGTCGCAGGCGTTCGGCGCCCGTGACATCCGCGACTGTCACCGCTGGCTGTTCGACGGCCTGACGCTCGCCGCCCTGATGACCATCCCGATCATGCTGGTGTGCGGGGTGCTGGCGTACTCGATCCCGTCGCTCGGCTTTCACCCCGCCGTGGCGCCGCCGCTCCAGTCGTACTTCATCGTGCTGATCTGGAGCACCCCGTTCCTGCTGGGCTACGCCGCGTGCCGGCGCTACCTGCAAGGCATGCACCTGGTGAAGCCGGTGATGTTCGCGCTGATCTCGGCGAACGTCTTCAACGCCGCCATGGACTGGCTGCTCATCTACGGCAACTTCGGGTTCCCCCGCCTCGGAGTGGCCGGGGCGGCCTGGGCGACGCTGCTGTCGCGCATCTACATGTTCGCGGCGTTGCTCGTCGCCATCTGGTGGGCTGACTCGCGGCATGGGCACGAGAGCCTGTGGCGGGTGCCACGCATGGTGGACCCGGCGCGGCTGAAGCAGTTGCTGACGCTCGGCCTGCCGGCCGCCTCGCAGGTGCTCGCGGAAGTCGGGGTGTTCGCCCTGGCCACCGCCCTTGCCGGTACGCTCGATCCCATCTCGGCGGCCTCGCACCAGATCGCGCTCAACCTGGCCGGCATCGCGTTCATGATCCCGCTTGGCGTGGGCTCGGCCGGCGCCGTGCGCGTCGGCCATGCGGTCGGCGCGGGCGATCCCGTGCGCGCCGCGGCCGCGGGGTGGACCGCCATCCTGCTGGGCGTCGCGTTCATGGTGAGCTCTGGCGCGTTGTTCGTGGCCATTCCGCGGACGCTGATTGGCTTCTTCACCACCGACCCGGCGGTGCTCAGCGTGGGGGCCTCGCTGCTCTATCTCGCCGCGGTCTTCCAGCTCTTCGACGGGATCCAGGGCGTGATCACCGGCACCCTGCGCGGAATCGGCGACACCCGCACGCCCATGCTCGTGAACCTGGCGGCACACTGGTTGCTCGGTTTGCCCGTCAGCTACACGCTGTGCTTCATCGTCGGCTGGGGCGTGTGGGGACTCTGGGTCGGGCTGTCGCTCGGCCTGATCGTCACCGGCGTCATCCTGTTGTGGGCGTGGACCGTGAAGATCACGCAACACCTGCGCCCGGCCCCCTGGTCATCTGACTCTCTGACCAGGGGCCGGTCCGGCGACACCATCAACGACCGCCGGGCGCCTCAGTAACCGCCGGCGTAGACGAGGTAGCCGTAGTAGCGGCCGCTGTCCGGGCTGAGGCTCGGATCCCCCAAAAAGCCGCGTCCGGTCGGCTGCACGGAGGCATCGGATCTGAGTTGATCCATGACCTCAAACGGGGTGCCGGAACACCGCCCGGCGGCAATGCACAGGGCCGCCGTCCCAGCCACGTGCGGTGACGCCATGCTGGTGCCGGAGATCGTGCTGTAGCCGGTCTTCCAAGTCGAATAAATGCACGTACCGGGCGCGCTGATGGTGTGGCCTGTGTCCTCACTGCCGCTGAAATTGCTGAACTCAGCCACCGTATCGTCCGTCCCGGTGCGGCAGGTCGCTCCCGCCCCCCCACCGGGCGCGCCATTGAAGTCCGTCATGGCCGTTACCGTGAGGACTTCGTCGTACGCCGCAGGCACGAATTGGCTGAAATTGATGCCACTATTGCCCGCGGCGGCGACGTACGTGACGCCCGCCGCGACCGACCCGCAAATCGCCTTGTGCAGGGCGTCGGCATTGCTCGCCCCACAGTTGCCATCGTCCGCACCCCCGCCCCCAAGGCTCATATTGGCGACTTTGATCTTGAGCCTGGCCGCATTCGCCGTGACCCACTCGACGCCGCAGATCACCGATGACCAGGTGCCGGAGCCCTTGCTGTCAAGAACCCGGACCGAATACATGGGAATGCCGGGCGCGACGCCGACGACACCAGACTTGTTGGTGATCGCACCAATCGTGCCACCGACATGGGTGCCGTGTCCGTTGCCATCGCCGAAGCCCTTGCCAGCCACGCAGTTCTTTCCGCCGGCTACGTTCAAGTCGGTATGCGGCCCGGTTCCGGTGTCGAGGACGGCGACCGCGATCCCGGTCCACGTGTTCGAAGAGTAATGCGAACTCGCCACGGTGTCGACCCGGGCGACGCCGGTCGGCAGCGCTTGCGCCACCGCCGCCACCGCGCGGTCTGGAGAGACAAACGCCACGCGCGGGTCGCGCCGGATGTCGTCCACACGGGCCAGCGGGATGGTCGCGGCGTATCCCTTCAGGGCGCGGCGATACGACTGCGCCACGCTGGC
>JBEGVQ010000113.1:0-22656 GCA_041178345.1 Acidobacteriota bacterium
CGGCTCGCCCACATGCGATCGCCAGTTCGCGGTCCTCGGCACGGGCACCGGGATGGCCGCCCACGTGGCGTTGACGCGAGCACGGGCGGCCGGCGCATCGTCGCCTGCCACTGCGGTCACGGTGCCGCCAACCCGTGCAGCAATTTCGCCGGCCAGTTGCCGCGAGCGATCCGCAGGCGTGTGCGCGTCGAGCAGCAGCAGGCCGCGGGCAAACAGTTCATGCGGTGCATGCGGTTCGTCACTGGCGTGCACCACCAGCAGCGGCACGTGCGTCTCACGCAGGACGCGCTCGGCCACGGATCCCAACCACCACCGGGACGGCCCTCGCCGGCCATGGGTCCCCATCACGATCAGGTCCGCGTCTCTCGCCGCGTGCAGGATGGCATCGACCGCCGTCCGGCTCTCGACGATGGTCGTAAAGGCCTGCGGCGTCTGGCGCTTGCCGAATTTCAGCAGGTACTCGCCGGCCCGCTTCTGGTTGGCCCGCTCTTGGCCTTCGAGCGCCTGTAACTGGGCGGGCGTGAAATACGGCGGTGCCTCGAGCGACTCGGCGTGCATCAGCCACAGCGCGGCGCCGGTGCGCGCGGCGAGTTCGCCGCCAATCGCCACCGCGCTGGCCGACGCCTCGCCAAAGTCCACGGCCACGAGGATCTTCTTGGGCAGTATCGTCATCTCGTCCTCAGGCGCCTTCCGTGGCGGATTCCACCAGCACCGGCGCCGACACCGCGGGCTTGCGGTGGGTCAGGTAATAAGTGATCGGTACCGTCATGCGAGACAGCAGCAACGAGGCCACTTCGCCGGCCATCAGCGCAATGGCCAGGCCCTGGAAGATCGGGTCGGAGAGCATCACCGCCGAGCCGACCACGACCGCGGCGGCCGTCAGGGCCATCGGCCGGAAGCGCACCGCGCCGGCGTCGACCACGGCCTCTTCGAGCGGCATGCCGTCGGCGACGCGTAACTCGATGAAGTCCACCAGGATGATCGAATTGCGCACGACGATGCCGGCACCCGCAATGAAGCCGATCATCGAGGTGGCGCTGAAGAAGGCGTCCATCGCCGCGTGCGCGGGCAGGATGCCGGCCAGCGAGAACGGAATCGCCAGCATGATGGTGACCGGCGTAATGAACGACTGGAACCAGCCGACCACCAGGATGTAGATCAGCACCAGCACGGCCGCGAAGGCGATGCCCAGGTCGCGGAACACCTCGTAGGTGATGTGCCACTCACCATCCCACTTCATGGCGTACTTCGAACTGTCGGACGGCTGCCGCGTGTTGAAGATCTCGAAGCCGTAGCCCTCGGGCAACTGCAACGCCTCGAGCGCGCGGTTCATGTCGAGAATGGCGTAGACCGGGCTTTCCACCGCACCAGCCACGTCACCAGTGACGTAGGTCACCGGCAGCAGGTTCTTGTGGTAGATGCTGATGCCTTCGACGCCGGTGCTGGTCTCGACCAGCTCACCCACCGACACGCCGCCGCCACCACCCAGCCGCAGCGCCGACACCGCCGCCTCGGAACCCCGCGACGCGCGCGGCAGCCGCATCACCACCGGCACCGGCTCGCGCGAGGCCGGGTCGTGCAGCAGCCCGGCCGGCGATCCGGCGCCGGCCATCCGCACCGCCGCCATCACCTCGGCCGCCGACACCCCGGCCGCCGCCGCCTTCTCACTGTCGACGGCGAGCCGGGTCTTCGGCCGTGGCGACTCGACGTACCAGTCCACGTCGACGACGCCGGTGGTGCCGGTGAACACGTCGCGCACCTGCTTGGCCAGCGCCAGCCGCTTGTCGGGGTCGGGTCCGTAGACCTCGGCCACGAGCGTCTGCAGCACCGGCGGCCCCGGCGGAATCTCCACCACCTGCACCTCGGCGCCCAGGGTCTTCGCCAACGGTTGCAGTTGGGTGCGCAACCGCCCGGCAATGGCGTGGCTCTGATCGCTGCGCTCGCCCTTCTCGGTGAGCATCAGCTGGAGGTCGGCCATGTGCGGCTCGCGCCGCAGGAAGTAGTGACGGACCAGGCCGTTGAAGGTATAGGGCGACGCCGTACCGGTGTAGCTCTGCACGCTGACCACGTCGTGGTCGCGCAGCGCCTCGTCGGCCAGCAGCGACGACACCCGCGCGGTCGTCTCGAGCGGCGTATCGTCGGGCGTCCGCACCACCACCTGCAGCTCGTTCTTGTTGTCGAACGGCAGCATCTTCACGGTGACGAGCTTCGCCGGCACCAGCACCATGGCGCCCACGAGGAGCGCGGCGACGCCGCCGAGGAACGCCCACCGGCTGGTCGGATTGGTGATGAGCGACGCCATCACGCGGCGATAGAGCGCGGTCAGCCGGTCGTCGGCGTCATGGTGATGGCCGGTGGGCTGCTTGAGCAGGCGCACCGCGGCCCACGGCGTGACGATGAAGGCCACCACCAGCGAGAACAGCATGGCGGCCGTGGCCCCGACCGGGATCGGCCGCATGTATGGGCCCATCAGCCCGCCGACGAAGGCCATTGGCAGGATCGCTGCCACCACGGTCAACGTCGCCAGGATGGTGGGGTTGCCGACTTCATCGACCGCGCGGATGGCGACGTCCTCGATCGAGCGGGTGCCGCCCGACAGGCGCATATGCCGCACGATGTTCTCCACCACCACGATGGCATCGTCCACCAGGATGCCGATCGAGAAGATCAGCGCGAACAGCGTGATGCGGTTGAGCGTGTAGCCATAGAGATAGAACACGAACAGCGTCAGGGCGAGCGTCACGGGAATGGCGGTCAGCACGACCAGCGACTCGCGGCGGCCCAACGCAAACCAGATCAGGGCCGACACCGAGATCACCGCGATCAGCATGTGCCACAACAACTCGTTCGACTTGTGCTCGGCGGTCTCGCCGTAGTTGCGCGTGACCGAGACCTGCAGGTCCTGCGGGAGGATGTAGCCCCTGAGCGTCTCGACCTTGCGGCCGATCGCGCGGGTCAGTTCGATGGCGTTCACGCCACGCCGCTTGGCAATCGACAGCGTCACTGCAGGAAACGCCTGGCCGCGCTTGGGGTGGTAATAGACGTAGTCGGTGGGCTCGCCCGCCTCGTCCGCCACGGTGGCGACGTCGCGCAGGCGCACCGGTCCGCCCGCGGAGCCCACCACTAGGGCGGCCAGCTCACCGGCGGTCGTCGCGTAGCCGCCGGCTTCCACGCGCGTACTGCGGTTGCCCGAGACCAGGTCGGCCGTCGCGCCGCGGGCCGTGGCCCGCAGCAGTGACTGCTGCACCTGTAGCGGGTCGAGCCCGCGCGCGGACAGCGCCGACGGATCCAGGTCCACGCTCACCTGCCGGGGCCGCCCGCCGATGATGGTGACTTCCGAGACGTCGGGGACTTCCTTGACCGATTCCTGCAGTTGCGCCGCCAGCCGCCGCAACTGCTGGTCGTCGTAGCCCTCGCCCCACAGCGTCAGCGCCATCACTGGCACATCGTCAATCGATCGCGCCCGCACCATCGGCGCCGAGGCGCCGGCTGGGACCAGTTCAGGACTGGCCGCGAGCTTCTGGTTGATCCGCACCAGTGCGCGGTCTTCGTCTTCGCCAACCAGGAAGCGCGCCACGATCATCGCGCGGCCGGGACTCGAGGTGGAATACAGGTACTCGAGGCCAGGCACTTCCCACAGGAGCTTTTCGAGCGGCCGGGTGACGCGTTGCTCCACTTCCGCCGGCGAGGCGCCGGGCAGGTCCACGAACACGTCGATCATCGGCACGATGATCTGCGGCTCTTCTTCGCGCGGCAGCGCCACCGTGGCAAACACGCCGAGCAACAGCGACGCCACGATCAGCAGCGGCGTGAGCTTCGAGTGGATGAATGCGGCCGCCAGCTTGCCGGCCATCCCGCGCGGCGCGCTCATGGGCGTGCTCCCGCCGCGCCGGTGATCGGCGTGCCGTCGGCCATCGCGTCAGACGGCGTCAGCACGACGCGGTCGCCCTCTTTCAAGCCTGCGAGCACCTCGATCCGGCCCTGGCTCTCGCGGCCTGGCGACAGCATGCGCAGGCGCGCGGCGCCGTTGCTATCGACCACGAAGGCCAGCGTCAGTTGCCCGCGCCGCACCACCGCGGCGGCCGGCACGGCCAGCACCCGCTCCGAGGGGCCCATGACCCGCGCGCGTCCGAACACGCCGGACCGGAGGCCCGCCGACTTCGGCAGGTCGAGCTTCACCACGAAGCTGTGAAGGGCCGGGTCGACGCTCGCCACTTCAGCGACGTTGGCCGGCGCCCAACCCGCGTCCGCGCCGCTGCCGCGGTCGATGCGGACTTCGGCGGCGGTGCCCGGCGGCACCAGGTGGGCACGCGATTCGTCAACCCGCACTTCCAGGCGGTACGCCGAGGTGTCCTCGATGGTCAGTAAGGGCATGCCCGGTGCGGCCATGCTGCCCGGATCCACCTGGCGGTTCGAGACGAGGCCATCAAAGGGTGCCGTGAGCACCGCATAGGACGCCGTCACGGCGGCCACTTCTTCGCCGGCCTGGGCGGCGGCCAATCCAGCGTCGGCTTCGGCCGCGCGCGCGGCCGCGCCGGCAAGGCGCGCTTCGGCGCCGGCCAGCACTGCCACGGCCTGATCCAGTTCTTGCGCGGTTGCGGATTTCGTCTCGACCAGGCTCTTCACGCGGGTGTGCGTGGCCCGGGCCAGCACCACCGCCGATTCGGCGGAGCGGCGCTCGGCCTGCGCCGCCTCGATCGACAGGCGCATACCGCTGGCCGAGGCCGAGGCCCGAGTCGCCTGCGCGCCCACTTCGCGCGCGTCGAGCTGGATCAGGACCTGGCCACGGGTCACGCGGTCGCCGGCCTTGACCCGCACCTGCACGACCGGCGCGACGACGCGACTCGAGACCACGGCGACTTGCCGGGCGCGGACCACGCCGCCGGCCTCGTAGGTCGAGGGCCAGTCCACGGTCTCCACCCGGCCGAGCGACGCGGCGACGGAGGCGGCCGGCGTCTCGGCGGGTTTCTCGGCGGACGACTGACACGCGGCGAGCGTCACGACGCCCGTGCCCATCACGACCAATGCCATTGCTTTCAACACGATGCCCCTCACGTTACGGTCTCCTTCCGAGCGCCCGGTTGAGCGCCGCGTGTGCTTCGATGCGATCGACCAGCGCCGACAACCGCGAGGTCTCGGCATCGAGAACCGCGGTGGCCGCGCCCAGGACGTCGGACACGCCGGTCATGCCCGCGTCGTAGCGGTTGCGGACAATGCGCTGGCTCTCGAGGGCCTGGGCGACGGTCGCCCTGGCGACGTCTTCGCGCGCGGTCGCCGACTGCAGCCGGCTGAGCGCGGCGCGCAGATCCACTTGCACGGCCGCCCGCGCATCGTCGTGCGCCAGCCGGGCGCGCTGCTCGGCTTCGGTGGCCGCGCGCACCGACGCCTGCGCGGCGCCGCCGGTCGCGAGCGACCAGCGCACCTCGCCGCCAACGGTCCATGCCGACGCGCGATCGGCGAACGAGATTCCGTCGAACTGGTACGCGGCCTGCGCCGCCACTTGCGGCCACCAGGCGGACTTGGCCTGGCGGCGGCCGGCCTCGGCCATGCCCACCGCGGCGGCCCCGCGCTGCAACTCGGGCCGCCCGGCCTCGGCTTCGGCCACGAGCGCGGTCCATCCCGGAAGGGCGGCCGCCACCGGCGGGGCCGGCTCCTGGACCGCAAAGTCGGCATCAATGGCCACGCCGCGGAGCCGGTTCAGTTCGGCGCGCGCGATGGCCGCCTCGCCCGCCGCCTGGATGGCGCGCTGGCGCATGGCGGCCAGGTGCACGGCGATCGAGAGCACGTCGGCCTCGGTGGCGGTGCCGGCATCACGCCGCCGCTCGGCACGGGTCACATCCTCTCGGGCCGCAGCGACAGCGGCGGCAGCAGCCCGGGCTTCGGCATCACCGCGCAACACGCGCCCGTAGGCGCGGGCCACCTCGACCGTGAGTGCCAGCGCCTGTTCGTCGCGACCGGCCTCGGCAAACTTGCGGGCGTGCGCCGCCATATCAACGCCACCACCCGTGCGGCCGCCATCGAACAGCATCTGGTCGACCGCGACGGCGCCGTGAAAAAAGCCCGTTGCGCCGGGATGATTCAGGGCGTCGATGGCGAAGTTCTGGGCGCCGAACTGGCGTGCCGACAGCAGCGAACTGAAGACGAACACCGGGTTGTTGCCGCGCTGCCACGACTCGATCACCGAGACGCGGGGGAAAAAGCCTGACCGGGCCTCGGCTTCGCGCGAGGCGGCCTCGCGGGCACCCGAGCGGGTGGCCTCCAGGGCCCGGTTGCCGCCCATGGCCTGGGCCGTGGCCTCGTCCAGGGTCAGCACGCTTTGGGCAGACACGGTGGCGGCCGCCAGCAGGTTGGCGGCCAGTGAGAGCGAAACATGGAATCGCATCGCCCACAGAGATGCAGGGTTACGACGAAAGGTGACAGGGTGGGCTATCATGTTGATAGCACAGGAGATGGCGCACTCAATTCCGAACCGCCCTCACGCTGACAGCGCCAGGTATGCCGCATTGCTGGCCAAGATCAGCCGCGACGGCAATGGTCCGGCCATGGAAGAGTTGCTGACCGACGTCCAGGCTCTGGCGTACCGGTTCAGCTTGCTCGTGTGCGGCAACCCCTCGGACGCCGAAGACGCAATGCAGGACGCGCTGCTCCAGACGTACAAGAGCGCGCGCCGCATCCGCAAACCCGACGCCTTCCGCACGTGGCTCTACCGCACGGTGAAGAACTCGTGCCTCATGTCGCGCCGCACGGCCGCGCACGAGCCGGTGCACCTGGCATCACTCGACGAGGACCGCGCGGATGAGGTGGCTTCGGCGGCGCCCAACCCCGAAGAGCAAACGGCGGCCGGCGAGCAGCGGCATCGCTTTCACGAGGCGTTCCGGTCACTGCCCAAGCCCTACCGCCTGGTGGCGTTCCTGCGAGACGTGGAAGGCCTGTCCACTCGCGAGGTGGCCAGGGTCGTCGGCATCACCGAAGCCAACGCCAAGCAGCGGTTGCACCGGGCACGCACGTTGCTGCGGAAGGCGCTGGCATGAGCAAGTCGGCAAAAACGGCGGCGGCGCACTGCCGGGTGACACCCGGGCATTGGTCGCAGTACCTGGAGGGCGAGTATTCGACGGCCGAGTGCCGCCGCTGCGAGACGCACTTGAGGGGGTGTGAGGCCTGTCGCACGAAGCTGCAGGGATTGCGTCAGGTCGTCAGCGCCTGCCGGGCCGTGCGTGTCACCGCCCTGCCCGCCGGCATGAAGGCGGCGGCCCGACGCCGGGCCCGCGCCCTGCTGTCCCGACCACGGCCCTGAGGTAGCATGGGGCCCGCCGCCGGATGCGGCGTGGAGCCACACCCATGATTACCAGACGCGATTTCGTGAAGACCGCTTCCGCCACCCTGGCCGCGGCGTCGCCGCTGTCGGCGGAACTGCTCATCCAGCGCACGGTGCGCCCGGTCGTCATCGCCGATTTCTCGGGATGGGAGTTCAAGAACGGCGGCGCCGAGAACGCGGTGCAGCGCGCCTTCCGGCTGATCACCGAGGGCAAGGACGTCCTCGACGCGCTCATCGCCGGCGTCAACATCCCCGAACTGGATCCGCTCGAGACCGGCATCGGCTACGGTTCGCTGCCCAACGCCGACGGCGTCATTCAACTGGATGCGTCGTGCATGCACGGCCCCCGGAAGCGCGCGGGCGCGGTGGCCGGCATCGAAGGCGTCCGCACGCCGTCGCTCGTGGCCCAGGCCGTGATGGACCACACCGACCATCACTTGCTCGCCGGCGACGGCGCCCAGCAGTTCGCGCGCGCGATGGGGTTCACCATCGAAGACGACCTCAACACCGACAATTCGCGCCAGCTGTGGCGCGAGTGGAAGCGCCGACTCGACCCCGAGCACTGGCTCGATCCGAACGGCGACGGGCGCAAGCCCAAGCCGCGGCATGAGAAAGACCCGGGCGAGCTGGCCGCGCGCGGCCTGGCGGCCGGACGTTCGATGGTCCGCGACGGCCTCCTCCGCGAAGGCAGCTTCTGGGGCACCATCAACTGCGACGCCATCGGCCCCACCGGCGACATCTGCGGCGTGACGACGACGAGCGGCCTGGCGTGGAAGATTCCTGGCCGCATCGGCGACTCCCCCATCCTGGGCGCGGGGCTCTACGTGGACAACGAAGTCGGCGCCGCCGGTTCCACCGGCCGCGGCGAAGCCAACCTCTACAACCTGTCGTCGTTCCTGGTCGTCGAGGGCATGCGCCGCGGCCTGGCGCCGAAGGACGCGGCGATGGAGGCGCTCAAGCGCATCCGCGCCAATACCGTCGAGGCGCGTCTGCTCAACGCGAAGGGCAACCCCAACTTCAACATCCGCTTCTTCGCGCTGAACAAGCGCGGCGAGTATGCCGGGGTGGCGATGTATCACGCCGGCGAAACGAAATACGCGGTGTGCACCGAGAACGGCGCACAGACGCTCGAGCTCGAGCCACTGCTGCCGGGCGGGCCCGAGGAGTAGGCATCCGAACCGCAGGACCATGGGCATGAACCGGCGCGCGTTTCTGCAGTCCACCACCGCGGGATTTTTCGCCGCGCCGGCGGTGATGAGCCGCGTGCTGCAGGAGTCGGCCGCGCCGGCCATGCCGGGCGGCGTGCAGGTCGGCGATGTCACGTCCACCCGCGCGATGATCTGGAGCGCCGCCGATCGCCCGGCGCGGATGATGGTGGAACTGTCCCGTGACGAGCGCTTCACGTCACCGCGGCTCATCGAGGGGCCGGTCGCGCTGGAGAACAGCCAGTTCACGGCGAAGCTTGATCTCGGCGGCCTCACCGCCGGCGAGCCCGTGTTCTATCGGGTCTGGTTCGACGACCTCGCGCGGCCGGGCCTGCAGAGCGCCCCGGTCACCGGCCAGTTCCGCGCCGCCCCCACGGCCGCCCGCCCACTCACCTTCTGCTGGTCCGGCGACGTCGTCGGCCAGGGCTGGGGGCTCAACGCCGCCTTCGGCGGCCTGCGCCTGTACGAAACCATGGCGCGGCACCATCCGGACCTGTTCATCCACTCCGGCGACATGATCTATGCCGACGGTCCGCTGGCGGCTGAAGTGACGCTCGATGACGGCTCCACCTGGAAGAACCTGGTGACGCCGGCCAAGAGCAAGGTCGCCGAAACGCTGGCCGAGTTCCGCGGCAACTTCGCTTACAACCTGCTCGACCCGCATGCGCGCGCGTTCAACAGCCAGGTGCCCATGGTGGTGCAGTGGGACGATCACGAGGTGATCAACAACTGGAGCCCCGGCACGGACCTGTCGATTCGGCCGGGCTACACCGAGCGCGGCATCGGATTGCTCGCGGCCCGCGCCAAGCGCGCGATGTTCGAGTACCTGCCGATTCGGTCGCACCCGGAAGAAGCGGAGCGGGTCTACCGCGCCTATCGCTATGGGCCGGTCGCCGAGGTGTTCGTGCTCGACCAGCGGAGTTACCGCGCCGCCAATGGCGCGAACCGTGAAGAGACGCCCAGCCGCGCGACACGCATGATGGGTCCGGCGCAGGTGGCATGGCTCAAGCAGAACCTCGCCGCGTCGAACGCCACGTGGAAGATCATCGCCAGCGACATGCCGCTCGGCCTGCTGATCGGCGATGGCCAGAAGGACGGCGTGCCGGCCTGGGAAGGATGGGCGAACGGCCCCGGAGCGCCGCTCGGCCGCGAGCACGAGCTGGCCGACGTGCTGTCGTTCATCAAGCGCGAACGCGTGCACAACGTGGTGTGGGTCACCGCCGACGTCCACTATGCCGCGGCGCACTTCTACGACCCCAAGGTGGCAGTGTTCAAGGACTTCACGCCGTTCTGGGAGTTCGTCGGCGGGCCGCTGCACGCCGGCACGTTTGGGCCGAGCGTCGCCGACCCCACGTTTGGGTGCACGCAGGTCTTCAACAGCGTGCCCGCCAACTTGAAGCCGAATCGACCGCCCAGTGACGGCCTGCAGTTCTTCGGGACGCTGACGATCGATTCCCGAACGCGGCGGATGACGGCGGCGATCTGGAACCTGAAGAACGAGCGGCTGTGGAGCCAGGAATTGGACACGGAGTAACCGACATGACACGTTCCACCAGATGGCTCGCGGGCCTCGCGCTCGTCGCCACACTCGGCCCCCTCGCAACCGCGCAGCAGGCGCCGTCCCTCTCGATCGACACGCTGATGGCAACGCCGTTCCCCACCGACCTGGTGGCCGCACCCACGGGCGGGCGGATCGCGTGGGTGTCGAGCAACAGCGGGGTGCACAACGTGCTGGTCGCCGACCCCTCGCCGGGCACCGGACCGATGGCGGGCCGCATCAACTACAAGCGGCGCGCGGTCACCACCTACACCGGTGACAACGGTCTCTGGATCACCGGCCTCGGCTGGACGAGCGATGGCGGCACCCTCGTCTACGTCCGCGGCGACGGCGCCAATCGGCAGGGTGAGTCGCCCAATCCCGCGCAGCTGCAGGACGGCACGGACCAATCGGTGTTCGCCGTTCCCGCCAGCGGCGGGACTCCGCGCCGCCTGGGCGCCGGCAGCGGCCCCGTCCCATCGCCCAAGGGCCAGCGGGTCGCATGGGTATCCCGAGGTCAGATCTGGAGCGCTGACCTGGCGTCGGCCGCCGACAAGCCGGCACCACTGGTCAACGCACGCGGCAGCGCGTCGGCTTTGGCGTGGTCGCCCGACGGCTCGATGCTGGCGTTCTCGAGCGGCCGAGGCACCCACAGCTACATTGGGGTGTTCACGCTGGCGTCGCGCGAACTGCGCTACCTCGATCCCTCGCTCGATCGCGATGGCAGCCCGGCATGGTCCAGCGACGGCTCGCGCCTCGCCTGGATTCGGCAGGGCGCCGCGCCCCGGGCCCGCATGTTCTCGCCGCGGCGGACCGTTGACGAGCCGTGGTCGATTCGCGTCGCCGACGTGAAGACGGGGCAGGCCCGCCAGGCCTGGAAGGCCGATGCCGGCTACGGCAGCGCGTTCCAAGGCATCGTGTCCGGCAGCCAGTTGTATTGGGGCGCGGGCGACCGGCTGGTGTTCCCGTGGGAGAAGGACGGCTGGCTGCATTTGTACTCTGTTCCCGCTTCCGGCGGAGCGGCCACGCTGCTGACGCCCGGCGCCTTCGAAGTCGAGTACGTGAACATTGCGCCCGACCGGGCGCGGATGCTCTACAACTCCAACCAGGACGACATCGAGCGGCGGCATGTCTGGACCGTGCCGGTGGACGGCTCGGCCAAGCCGGCGCGTAACGCGGTGAAGTCAAACGGCAGCGAATGGCAGCCGGTGATCACCAGCGACGGGGACGTCGCCGTCCTGCACGCCGACGCGCAGATGCCGCCGCACGTGATGGTGATCCGGCCCGATGGCCAGGCCCACAGCCTGCTCGAGAACATGTTGCCGGCCGGCTTCGACCCGGCCGCGCTGGTACAGCCACAGGCGGTCACGGTGACCGCCACCGACGGCATGCCGATCCCCGCGCAGGTGTTCGTACCGCGGGACCTGAAGGCCGGCGAGAAACGGCCCGGGCTGATCTTTTTCCACGGCGGATCGCGGCGACAGATGCTGCTCACGTGGCACTACAACTACTACTACCGCAACGCCTACGCGATGAACCAGTGGCTGGCCAGCCAGGGCTACGTGGTGCTGTCGGTGAACTATCGCAGCGGCATCGGCTACGGGCTGGCATTCCGCGAAGCCCTCAACTACGGCGCCACGGGCGGCGCCGAGTTCAACGACGTGATGGGCGCCGGACTCTACATGAAGAGTCGCGCCGATGTCGATTCGACGCGCATCGGGTTGTGGGGCGGGTCGTACGGCGGCTACCTGACGGCCATGGGCCTGTCGCGCGCCTCGGATCTGTTTGCGGCAGGCGTCGACATCCACGGCGTGCACGACTGGAACCAGGGCATCCGCACGTTCGTGCCCGACTACAACGTGCTGGACGACCCGGACTTCTCGCGGCGCGCTTTCGAGTCGTCGCCCATGGCCACCGTGGATGGCTGGAAGTCACCGGTGCTGTTGATCCACGGCGACGACGACCGCAACGTGTCGTTTATCGAGTCGATCACCCTGATGATCGCGTTGCGCAAACGCCACATCGATGTCGAACAGCTGGTCTTCCCAGACGAGGTCCACGACTTCCTGCGCCACCAGAACTGGGTGAAGGCCTACAAGACGGCCGCCGACTTCTTCGACCGCAAGCTGGGCGCAGCCAGCCACAGATGAATGCCGCCACGGATTACTCACAGGTTAGACGCCGCTTGACCAGCGGCGCGACTCGCCGGACACCAGTTCTGTGCAATCGGTGTCATCGGTGGCGGTCTAGTACGCCAGTCGCGCGGTCTCGTGGCCACCGGCGATGTCGGCGATCCGCCGGGCCGTAACGTCAAGCACGCGCGCGAGCTGCGTGGCAGGGATCTCGGCCGGCGCATAAACGACCACCAGGGCCGCGGTGGTGGCCGTAGTGACCATCGTGCGCGCGGAGTCGGAGGTCGGGTTGCCAAACGCGCCGGCGGCGTCGGCCATCGTGATCCGCCCCCCGACATTTACATCGTCCTTGCGGATGCCCGCGTACGACTCGCTGGCGGCACCCAGCCGCATCGTGACCGCGCCGGCAATCTTCGACCGATCGTAGAGGCCGTAGGGCAACTGGAACTCGAGCGAGCACCAGTTCACGATGTCGACCAGCGAGTTGATGCGAGGCATGGTGTCGCCCTTGCGGACGCGGCGCAGCAGCGCCTCGTTCGACGGCCGCGTCTTGGTGGGATCGAGGCCCACGCGCTTGTACATCGCCCGCACGGCGGCCGACTCGGCTGGCGGCGTCAGCCGCACGCGCGCCTCTGCCTCGGCCAGCAGCGAATCCAGCCGGTGCTCGTGCGACACGACCGTGGCGCCACTCCACCACAACAGCCCTGGCCTCACGATCGGCTTCAGTTCGCCGGCCAGCGTGAACATCGCGCTATCCACGAGCGGCTTCGGCTTCCACCGACGGACGAATCACCTCGCGCACCTGCTCGGCCAGTGCGCGAATTTCGGCCGGCGTCGGCTCGGCGTTCGCTGGCGTTTCGATCGGGTCGTGCACGAACAGCGTGACATGGCCGGGGCGGGTCGTTAACTCGCCCTTCTTCATGACGTGCCGGCTGCCAATCACGGAAATCGGCGCGAGCGGCAGGCCCGCCTGCATGGCCAGCAGGATGCTGCCGCCCTTGAATTTGCCCATCATGCCGGTGCGGCTGCGCGTGCCTTCGGGAAAGACGATCAGCGACAGTCCGTTCGAGGTGAGGCGGCTGGCCCAGCCGAGGATGCCGGCCTTGTCGGGCCGGCTGCGGTCGACGAGCATATGCCCGGTCCGCTTCAGGTGCGGCCCCAGCATTGGGAAGTTGCCGAGCGACTCCTTGGCGATGATCCGCAACTGGAACGGGATCGACCAGAACAACACCGGGATGTCGTAGATGCTCTGGTGATTCGCCACGAACACGTAAGTCTTGCCAGGCACCAGGCGATCGAGCCCCTGCACGTCCACCTCGACGCCGGTCGTCGCCAGGATCAGCCACGACCACGCCCGCGCGCAGCCGTGCGCGAAATGGCCGCGGCGATCGAAGAAGCTGGACGTGATCGAGGCGATGCCAAGCACGATCGTGTAGACGGCGATGGCCGGGATCAAAAACAGGACGGTCCGTGCCAGGTGAAACGACAACCGCCGCCTATCGGTCTTTCGCGACGATCGGCGAGGGCGGAGCCACCGCCTGCGCGGAGCCAGCCGTAGCCGCCACCGGCCGCGGCGCCGAGGCCTGGGCGCCGGCCGGCTCGAGATAGCGGCCGAAGATCATCTTGCCGGCCGTCGTCTGCAGCACGCTGGTGACGGCAATGTCGATGGTCTTGCTGATCATCTTGCGCGCGTTGTCGACGACCACCATCGTGCCGTCGTCAAGGTAGGCCACCCCCTGGTTGTATTCCTTGCCTTCCTTGAGGACGAACACCTTCATGATCTCACCCGGCAGCACCACCGGCTTGAGGGCGTTGGCCAGTTCGTTGATGTTGAGGACGGCGACGCCACGCAGCTGGGCCACCTTGTTCAGGTTGAAGTCGTTGGTGACGATCTTCCCGGACAGGGTCCGGGCCAGCTCGATCAGCTTGAGGTCGACTTCCTTGACCTCGGGAAAGTCGACGTCCGAGATCACGACCTCCACGCCCGCCATCTTCTGGATCTTCTGGAGGATGTCGAGACCGCGGCGGCCGCGGTTGCGCTTCATCGAGTCGGACGAATCGGCGACCAGCTGCAGCTCTTTCAGCACGAACTGCGGAATGACCATGGCCCCGTCGATGAAGCCGGTCTCGCACAGGTCGGCAATGCGCCCATCGATGATCACCGAAGTATCGAGAATCTTGTAGTGCCGCTCGGGACCCGCGGCGTGGAACAGCGCGATCAGCCGGGCCGGCTCCAGCCACTCCCCTTTCCGGCCACCCATGACGGCGCCGATGTAGGGGAAGACCAGCAGGATGAAGCTGTGCAGGAAGGCGACTTGCGGATTGCCGTGGTCAATCCAGAACAGCGCCTCGCTAATGCCCTTGGCCAGCAGCAGGCCGACGGCGCCGCCGAGGAAGGCGCCGAGCATGCTGGTGACCGCGGTGTGGCGCAGCAGCCACTCGAAGCCCACGGCGATCAGGGCCAGGGCGGCGCCAAAGCCGACGTTGAGCGCCACGTCGGCGCCGAGGGGCGCCAGCATGTATGCCGACGCCGCCACCGCCACGATGAATGCCAGCCGAGCGAGAATGAACCAGGCCATATGAAAGTCCCGCGAAACCGCGGGGAAGTTACCCGGCAACCTTAGAACCGCTAGGCTGCCAAGGTCAAGCGAGGAGCATATCGAGCGCTTCGCCGACAGAACGGACACCCACCAGTTCCGCCTTGCCCGCTTCTTCACTGGCGTCCATGTTCGAGGCCGGCAGGACGATGCGGGTGAAGCCCATCTGTTCGGCTTCGCGGATGCGCAGGTTGGCTTGGGAGACCCCGCGAATCTCGCCGCCCAGGCCAACCTCGCCAAAGACGGCGGTTCCGGCCGCCACGGGGCGGTTGCGCAGGCTTGACCCGACGGCCGCGACAATTCCCAGGTCCACGGCGGGTTCGTCGATGCTCATCCCGCCGGCAATATTGACGAACACATCGTCCGACACGAGGTGCAGCCCGGCGCGCTTCTCGAGCACGGCCAGCAGCAGCGAGAGCCGGTTCTGGTCGATGCCCACGGCCATGCGCCGGGACGTGCCGTAGCTGCTGGTGCTGACGAGCGCCTGCACTTCGACCAGCAGCGGCCGCGACCCTTCGAGGCAGCACAAGACGGCGGATCCCGGCGTCGCCGTCGGACGTTCGGCGAGGAACATGGCCGAGGGATTCGGCACCGGGCGCAAGCCGGTGCCGGTCATCTCGAAGACGCCCAGTTCGCTGATGGCGCCAAACCGGTTCTTCACCGCACGCACCACGCGATGCGAGTGGTGCCGCTCGCCCTCGAAGTACAACACCGTGTCAACGACGTGTTCGAGCGCCTTGGGACCGGCGATGTTGCCGTCCTTGGTGACGTGGCCGACCAGGAAGGTCGGGATGTTGTGGCCCTTGGCCATGAACAGGAACTGGGTCGCCGCCTCGCGGACCTGGCCAATGCTGCCCGGCGCCGACTGGAACTTCAGCGAGAACACGGTTTGCACCGAGTCGATCACCAGCAGCGCCGGCTTCACGCGGCCGACCTCCTCGAGGATGCGCTCGATGCAGGTCTCCGACAGCAGGTAGAGCGGCGCGTCGCCGACGCCCAGGCGGTCGCCGCGCGACTTGATCTGGTGCTCGGATTCCTCGCCAGAGGCGTAGAGCACGGGGCCGACGTGGTGGGCGAAGTTCGCCGCTGCCTGCAGCAGCAGGGTGGACTTGCCAATGCCGGGCTCGCCGCCAAGCAGGATCAGCGACCCGGGTACGATGCCGCCGCCCAGCACGCGATCGAACTCGTTGATGCCGGTGGAGATGCGGTCGGCGTCCGACGCCGCGATGTCGGCGTACTTCTTCGCCCCGCGCGAGGTCACACCGAGCGTGGAATAGCGATGCTCGGCCGGTCCGGCGCCCGCGTCCGCGACCCGCTCCTCGACAAACGAGTTCCACGCGCCGCAGTCACAGCGCCCAAGCCACTTGGGAGACTGTGTGCCGCACTCCTGACAGACGAACACCGGTTTGTTAGCTTGTTTCATCGCCCGTCACGGAAATTGGCCACAGCGGACACCGAGGACACCGAGAACACCAACTTTTGAAATACAAATGCCAAGGTAGACGTTTCTATCTTGCCATCGTCGCAAGAGCTTTCTTCGAGAAGTATTTCGAAAGAATTGGCTCTGCATCCTCGGTGTCCTCTGTGGCTAATATTTTCTTTCGACGCGCGCGCCCAGGCGACAGAGGATCTCGTACGGGATGGTCCCGACCCACGCCGCCATTTCGCGAGCGTCGATGGTTTGCTGGGGTGCGGCGCCCTGCGAGCCCAGGAACACGACCTCATCGCCGGGACCGACCTCGCCGATGTCCGTGACATCCGCGGTCAGCATATCCATGCTCACCGCGCCGACGATCGGCGCGCGGCGGCCACGGATCAGCACGGCGCCCCGCCCTTCGAGACGGCGATCCAGGCCATCAGCGTAACCTGCGGGAATGACAGCTAAGGTCACGGGGCGGTTGGCGGTGAAGCGTCCGCCGTAGCCGATGGTCTCCCCGACCCGCACGCCCTTGACGGCGACGACGCGGCTGGTGAGCGACATTACCGGCGTGAGCGCCAGGTTAGAGCCAAGGGGCGGCGGCACCAGGCCATAAAGCAGCAGGCCAGGCCGGACGAAGTCGTACCAGACGCGCGAGTCGCGCAGTAGCGCAGCCGAGTTGGCGGCGTGGCGCACCCGTGGGCCGGCGCCCAACTCGTCGAGCACGCGGCAGGCCGCCTCGAATCGCGTCCGTTGCTCATCGAACAGCTTGTGACCCGGTTCGTCGGCGCTGCCGAAATGCGTATGCACGGCGTCGAGCGACAGGTTGGGGCTCTCGAGCAGCGCCGGCAGCGTGCGCCTCAGGTTGTCATGTCGAAACCCAAGCCGGTTCATCCCGGTATCGATCTTCAGGTGATACGCCAGCTTCGTCTGTCGCTTCGCGGCGGCGGCCTGCAGGGCGGCCCCGGCCGCCGGACTCGAGATGGTCGGCGTCAGGCAATGGTCGATCACACCATCGACATCGCTGACGCTGAGCGCGCCGAACACCAGGATGGGCGCGCGGATGCCGAAGGCGCGAAGATCAACGCCCTCCTCGATGTCGGCGACCGCCAGCATCGTGGCGCCGGCCGCCTCGAGGGCCCTGGCCACCGGCCGCGCGCCGTGCCCATAGGCATTGGCCTTCACCACCGCGATGATCCCGGGCGGACGGGCCGGGCCGCGGCCCACGCCGCGGTTGAGCGAGGCCTCGTCCTGCAGGTACGAACCGATGGCGCGGAAATTCGCATCGAGGGCGGCAAGATCGACGCGCGCGGCGGTGCAACGAGTCACGGAACCCCGCTAGTCGTCGCTGACGGCGTAACCCGGGCCCGAGTAGTTGGCAAACCGCGTCTGCTCGCGCAGGAAGGTCAGCTTGACCGTGCCGGTCGGGCCGTTGCGCTGCTTGGCGATGATGACCTCGGCGACGCCGTCCGAATCGGCGGGCGTGTCGTCGGTCTTGTACATCTCTTCGCGGAAGATCATGCACACCACGTCGGCGTCCTGTTCGAGGGCGCCCGACTCGCGCAGGTCCGACAGCATCGGGCGCTTGTCGGAACGGGCTTCGGGCGCGCGCGACAGCTGCGACAGCACGATGATCGGCACGCTCAGTTCCTTGGCCAGGCCCTTGAGCGAGCGCGAAATCGACGCCAGTTCCAGGTTGCGGTTCTCGAACCGGCCGCGGCCGGTCATGAGCTGCACGTAATCAATCGCCAGCAGATTCAAGCCGTGCTCGGCCTTGAGGCGCCGCGCCTTGGCCCGCATTTCCATCACGCCGATGCCGGCGGTGTCGTCCACGAACAGCTGGCCTTCGCTGAGCGTCTCGAGCGCGTGCGTGATCAGGCCGTATTCCTTCTGGCCGATCTGCCCGCTGAGCAGCCGGTACATGTCGATCTTCGCTTCCGATGCGAGCATGCGCATGAACAGCGATTCCTTCGACATTTCGAGACTGAAGAAGCCGGCGACGCCGCCGTGCGTGGCCACGTGCTGGCAGATGTTCAGCACCAGGCTGGTCTTGCCCATCGACGGACGGGCGGCGACGATCACCAGGTCGCCCGCCTGCAGGCCGCGCGTCTTGCGGTCGATGTCTTCGAACCCGGTCGGCACGCCGGTGACGAAGGTCTTGTTCTCGAACAGCTTCTCGATCTTCGGGAAGCTCTCGCGCACCAGGTCGCGCATGTGCACGAAGCCCGACTTGATGCGGTCCTCGGCGACCGCGAAGATCGCGCTTTCGGCCTCGTCCAGGATCAGGTCGGCTTCCTGGTCGGCCTCGTAGGCGTTCGAGACAATCTTGTTGGCCGAGAAGATCAGGCTGCGCAGCGTGGCCTTTTCCTTGACGATCTGCGCGTAGTACTCGACGTTGGTCGAGCGGGGCACGCCGTCAACGAGCGACGCGATGTAGGCGGGACCGCCCACCTCATCGAGCTCGCCGGCCCGTTCGAGCTCTTCCTTGAGCGTGACCAGGTCGATCGGCTGGCTGCGCTCGGACAGGTCGGACATCCGCTCGTAGATGCGCCGGTGCGCATCCCGGAAGAAGGCCTTGCTGTCGAGCATGGCCGCCGCGACGTTGTAGGTATCGTTGTCGATCAGGATGGCGCCCAGCACCGAACGCTCTGCCTCGAGGTTATGAGGCAGGGTGCGTTGCGGTGCTGGTGCCGCGATTTCGGCCATGGCCGTAAAACGCTCTACGCTTCCTTGGTAATGGTCAGCTTCAGCTGGGCCGTGACGTCACGGTGCAGCTTGACCGGGACGAGCGACTCGCCCAGCGTGCGCAGCGGATCGGGCAGCAGGATCTTGCGGCGATCCACGTCGAAGCCCTTTGCCTTGAGCAGGTCCGCGATGTCGCCGTTCGTCACCGAACCGTACATCGTGTCGTTGTCGCCCACCTTGCGGGCGACCTGCAGGTCGAGGGCCACCAGCCGCTCGGCCAGCGCCTCGGCCTGTCCGCGTTCCTCGCCTTCACGCGCCTCGGAGATCTTCCGCTCGCGCGCGATCCAGTTCTTGTTCGCCTCGGTCGCCGGCAGGGCCAGCTTCCGCGGCAGCAGGTAATTGCGGGCGTAGCCATCGGCGACTTTGACGACGTCGCCGCGCTTGCCCACGTGGTCCACGTGATCCCGGAGAATGACTTCCATGATTCCTGTTCTCCCTTAATCCGCGGCGTAGGGCAGCAACGCCAGCTGGCGGGCGCGAACAATCGCCACGCGCAGGCCGCGCTGGTGCTTCGCGCAGGTCCCGGAAATCCGGCGCGGCAACACCTTGCCGCGCTCGGGAACGAAGCCGCTCAGCAGCTTGACGTCCTTGTAGTTGATGTCGTCGATCTTGTCCGCGCAGAACTTGCAGACTTTCCGGCGCCGGAAGAAGCCGCCGCCACGACGCTTGTCGCCACCCTTGGCGTCCTTGGCATCCTTGCCACGGGCTCCGCCCGGGCCGCCTCGCTTGGGTCCACCGAATGCCATGTTAAGCCTCCATCTCCCCGCCGTCGAACATCATGTCGCCGGAATCGTCGTTATCTTCACCCTGCGGACCTTCACCCGGCTGACGGTCGGGCGGCAGGCCGCGCGCCACGCGGCGGCGGCGCGACTCCTCGGTGCGCTTGGCGCGCATCCGCTCGGCCTTGATCGACGACTCGTCGACGCGGACGATCAGGTGGCGCAGCAGGCCCTCGGTCACCTTGAGGCGGCGGTCGATTTCCTTCATCAACTCGGCCGAGCCGGTGATCACTTCGAGGACGTAGAAGCCTTCCTTGTGATGACCGATCTCGTAGGCGAGCCGGCGGCGGCCCCAGGGGGCGACGTTCTCGGTCTTGTCGATGGTGCCGCCCATGCGTTCGACGATCTCGGCGACCTGCTTGTGCATGTCGGCGACCTCCGTCTCGGGCGCGTCCGGCTTGAGGACGTAGATCAGTTCGTACGTTCGATTCATTACTGCTCCCTTATGGACAGGTTCGGGCTGGTCCTTCTGACCCGCCTTCGCCCGGCTCACCCTACGGTGGCAAGGATCCCCGGCAGCTTATTCCGCCGGGTCCGTTCGTTCTGCTGCGTTGAACGCGCTCATCACGCGCTCAATGCCATCGGACAAGAATCGCTCCGAGGCATCGGCGGCTCGCAGCACCGCCGCCGAAACTGTATCGCGCTCGCCCGCTTCGAACCGGCCGAGCACGTAATCCGCCAGGTCGCGACGATCGTCGCCGCGCCCCACCCCCACCCGGACCCGCGGAAACGCCTGCGTGCCCAGGTGCTGGATGATCGACTTCAGCCCGTTGTGGCCGCCGGCACTGCCTTCAGGCCGCGCCCGCAACCGTCCCAGTGGCAGCGCCACATCGTCGGTCACCACCAGCACGTCGGCCGGGTCGATCTTGTAGAACCCCGCGAGCCCGGCCACCGCCTGCCCGCTGAGGTTCATGAAGGTCAGCGGCTTGGCGACAATCACCGCCTCGTCCGCCACCGTGGTCCTGACGTGCAGCGCCTCGAACTTCTCGCGCCACGCGTCCGACAGCCGCCAGCGGCGGGCCAACTCGTCGGCGACGAGAAAGCCCACGTTGTGACGGGTGTCGCGGTATTCGGGACCAGGATTGCCGAGGCCAACAATGAGCTTCATGCGACTCCCGGTTCCCGACTCCCGACTCCCGGTTACTTCTTCTTCTCGTCCTTCTTCTTGTCGTCCTTCTTGTCGCCAGCCTTGGCGTCCTTGGCGTCGCCGTCCTTGTCGGTCTTGCCCTTCTTGGCCACTTCCGGTTCGGCTGCGCCACCGGCCGGGGCCGCGGCGGCACCGTCAGCAGGCGTCTCTTCGGCGACCTTGATGGTGATGACGTGGACCAGCATCAGGTCGGCATCGGTGACCGGCGTCCAGGCGGCGTTGGCCGCCACGTCGCGGACGTGGATGGCGCCGCCGACGCCCAGGTCGGTGACGTCGATCTCGATCGAGTTCGGGATGTCGGCCGGGAGCACCTCGACTTCGATCTCGCGGTGCACGAAGTCGAGAATGCCGCCGTCGACCTTGACGCCGCGGGCTTCGCCGCGCAGCGTGACCGGGACGGTGACCGTGATCTTGCGGTCCATGTTCACGCGGTAGAAGTCGGCGTGGAGCAGGTGCTGCGAGATCGGATCCAGCTGCACGTTGCGCACCAGGACGCGGGCCTCGTTGCCGCCGGCAATCTTGAGCGTGATCAGGGTGTTCAGGCCAGAGCTGGAGTGGAGAATCTTCATGAAGGGCTTGGGATCGACTGCGACCGCTTCCGGAGCGGGCGTCTCGCCGGCCTTCTGGGCGCCGTACACCACCGCCGGAATCTTGCCGGCGACGCGGAGACGCCGCGCTTCGTTCTTGCCCCTGGTGTTACGGGCGACTGCGTCGAGAACTGCTTCCATGACCTGACTACCTTCCTCGGGCTTCGGCCGCGGCCTACACCCTTTACCGAATTACCGAATTAAACGAACAGTGATGAAACGGAGGTTTCCTCGTGGATGCTGCGGATGGCCTGGCCGAGCAGGCGCGCCACCGACAGCACGACGATCTTCTGGCACTTCGCACGATCCGCCGTGAGGGGGATGGTGTTGGTGATGAGCAGCTTGTCGATCGGCGACTTCTCGATGCGGTCGATCGCCGGACCGGACAGCACGCCGTGAATCGCGCAGGCGAGCACCCGCTCGGCGCCGTTGTCCTTCAGCGCCTGCGCCGCTTTCTGGATGGTGCCGGCGGTGTCGATGATGTCGTCGGCAATCACGCAGGTGCGGCCGGCCACTTCACCGATCACGTTCATGACCTCGGCGGTGCCGTCCTCGCTGCGGCGCTTGTCGATCACGGCCAGTTCGGCGTCGAGGCGCTTGGCGTAGGCGCGGGCGCGCTCGGCGCCGCCGGCGTCGGGCGCGACGATCGTGAGCTTCTCGTACGACTGGCGCGAGAGGTAGTCGATAATCACCGGCGCGGCAAACAGGTGGTCCACCGGCAGGTCGAAGAAGCCCTGGATCTGCGCCTTGTGCAGGTCCATGGTCAGCACGCGGTTGACGCCCGAGGCGGTCAGCACGTTGGCGACCAGCTTCGCGGAAATCGGGACCCGCGGCTTGTCCTTGCGGTCCTGCCGGGCGTAGCCGTAATACGGGATCACCGCGGTGATGCGCGCCGCCGACGACCGGCGAAACGCGTCGGTCATGATCATCAGCTCCATCAGGTGGGGATCGACCGGCGCGCAGGTCGGCTGGAGGATGAACACATCGGTGCCGCGGATGTTTTCGTCGATCTGGAACGAGACTTCGGTGTCGGGAAACCGGCGGAGGCGTGCCTGTCCGAGCTCCACCCCGAGGAACTCGGCGATCTCAGCCGCGAGCTGCGGATGAGCGCTGCCTGAGAAGATCTTCAGTTCTCCAAAACCGGTTGGTCGCATAAAAAAGCTGGAAGTGAGAGGTTACGAAGTGAGAAGCACGA
>JBEGVQ010000114.1:0-10954 GCA_041178345.1 Acidobacteriota bacterium
CGAGCTGGTGGGCAAGACCGAAACCGAGATGCTGAAGACCAAGAATTTTGGGCGCAAGTCGCTCAACGAGATCAAGGAGATCCTGACGTCGATGGGGTTGAGCCTCGGCATGAAGCTCGACTCGGCGGCGGCGGAATAAACAGTCATGCGTCACCAGAATGCACATCGCAAGCTCGGCCGGGACACGGCGCACCGCACCGCGCTGCTCCGTAATCAGGCCGAGGCCCTGCTTCGCCACGAGCGGATTGAAACCACCGTTCCCAAGGCGAAGGAGCTGCGCCCCTACGTTGAACGGCTGATCACGATTGCCAAGCGCGGCGTCAAGGCGAACGACCCCAAGGGCGTGTCGCTGTCGGCGCGCCGCCTGGTGATGCGTGACGTCCTCAACGAGACCGTGGTCACCAAGCTGTTCGACGTGCTGGCGCCCCGCTTCATGGATCGCCCGGGCGGCTACACCCGCATCCTCAAGCTCGGTCACCGCCGCGGCGATGCCGCGGAGATCGCGCAGATCGAACTGCTCGGCAGCGAGTTCGACCCCAAGAAGGCCGAAGCCGAGAAGAAGGCGGCCGAAGAAGCCGCGGCGGCCGGCGAGCAGCCCAAGGCGAAGAAGAGCGTGGGCGAGCGCCTCAAGGCGGCGGCCAAGAGCATCGGCGGCGGTTCGAAGAACAAGGGCGACGGCGGGCCCAAGACCAAGGCGAGCAAGCCGGCTCGTGGCAAGAAGCAGACCTCGACGCCCCGCAAGGCCGGCGGCGCGTAAGCCACCGATTCATACCGAGTAGACACGGACAAAGGCCTCGATGGTTCGCCCATCGGGGCCTTTCCCTTTGAGGCCGGTATGGACCTGCGCGCCGAGTTCGGCGACGTCGACAGCTACGTCGTCGACCAGCTCCTGCGAGGCCATGGTGCGTGCCCTGTGGCGGGTGCTGAAGCCCGGCGGCCTGTTCTTCGCGCGGCTGGCGTCCACCATCGGGGTGGCCGGCCAGGTGCGCCCCCTTGGGAACAACCGTTAGCGGCTCCCCGACGGTTCGGACCTCTACCTCGTTGACGCCGATACCATCCTCGACTGGACCGCCCGCCTGGGCGGCGATTTGCTGGATCCCATCAAGACCACCGCTGTCCACGATCAGCGGTCGATGACGACGTGGGTGGCGAGACGACGGTAAACTGGGGGCCGATGGATTCGCCGACCAAGCTGATTGCCAACAACCGGGCCTGGGCCGCCGCCCGGGTCAAGCAGGACCCCACGTTCTTTTCGCGGCTGGCCGGCCAGCAGGCGCCGGAGTTTCTCTGGATCGGCTGTTCCGACAGCCGGGTGCCGGCGAACGAGATCGTCGGCCTCGACCCGGGTGAGCTGTTCGTCCACCGCAACGTCGCCAACGTCGTCGTCCATACCGACGTCAACTGCCTGTCGGTGCTGCAGTTTGCCGTCGACGTGCTGAAGGTCAAGCACGTCATCGTCTGCGGCCACTACGGGTGCGGCGGCATTCGCGCCGCCCTCGACGGCACCGCCCACGGGTTGATCGACAACTGGCTGCAGCACGTGCAGGACGTGAAGGAGTCGCACCACGCCGAGCTGCTGGCCCTGGCCGACGTCGACGCGCGCATCAATCGCCTGGCCGAGCTCAACGTGATGGAGCAGGTGCGCAATATCGCCCGCACCACCATCATCCAGGACGCGTGGCGCCGCGACCAGCCGCTGGAGTTACACGGCTGGATCTACGGCCTGCAGGACGGCCTGATTCAAGACCTCGGCGTCTCGCTCAAGGCGTAACCGTTACGACGGTTCCTCCGCGAGGTGGTGCCCGGCCGCCTTGGCCGAGGCCACGATCTTCTGCTGCATCAACGCCGGCACCTCGTCGTAGTGCGAGTACTCCATGTGGTACGAGCCACGGCCACCGGTGACTGACGTGAGGTGCTGCTCGTAGGTCAGCATCTCCGACATTGGCACCAGCGCCTTGATCACGGTAGTCAGGCCCTTGGCTGCCATGCCGGAAATGCGGCCGCGCCGGCCGTTCAGGTCGCCCATCAGGTCGCCGGCATGCTCGCCGGGCGCGTAGATCTCCACGGTCATCACCGGCTCGAGCAGCACCGGATGCGCCTTCGACATCGCATCCTTGAACGCGAGCCAGCCGGCGGTCTTGAACGACAATTCGTTCGAGTCCACGTCGTGGTACGAGCCGTCGTAGAGGACGACGCGGAAGTCCACGACGGGGTAGCCGGCGAGATAGCCGCGCAGCCGTGATTCCTGGATGCCCTTTTCGACGGCTGGGATGAACTGCCGTGGAATTGAGCCGCCGAACGTCTCGTTGACGAACTCGAACTCGCTGCCGCGGGGCAGCGGCTCCATGCGGATTTTGCAATCGCCGAACTGGCCGTGACCGCCGGTCTGCTTCTTGTGGCGTCCGTGGGCTTCGACACTGACGGTGATGGTCTCGCGGTAGGGAATGCGGGGTGGTTTCAGCACGACGTCCACGCCGAAGCGCCGCTTCAGTTTCGCGACCGTCACTTCGATGTGCAGTTGTCCCTGGCCGGCGAGCAGCAGTTCGTGTGTTTGCGGATCGCGCTGGTAGCGGATCGTCCCGTCTTCCTCTTCGAGTCGGTGCATGGCGGTGCTGATCTTGTCTTCGTCGCCGCGACTCTTCGGTTCAATGGCATACGACAGCACCGGCTCGGGGAAGGGGATCGGCGCCAACCTGATGCCAGCGGCCTTGTCGGCCAGGGTGTCGTTGGTGCGCGTCTCCTTGAGCTTGGCTACCGCGCCCAGGTCGCCGGCCTTCAGCTCCGGCACATTGGTGGCGGTCTTGCCCTGCAGGATGATCAGGTGGCCCAGCCGCTCGGGCTGGTCCTGCGTGGCGTTGGTGACGCTCGAATCGGCCTTCAGCACGCCTTGGTAGACGCGGAACATGGTGATGCGCCCGGCGAATTGATCGGCCACCGTCTTCCACACGAAGGCGGCGTACGGCGCCTTCTCGTCGGCCGCACGCGAGATGGATTCACCGCCGGCCAGCGCCGTAAATGGCCGCTCGGCCGGCGACGGCAGGTAGGCCAGCACCGCGTCGAGGAGCGGCTGCGCCCCCATGTTCTGGAGGCCCGAGGTGCACACCAGCGGGAAGATCTTCGCCGCGCGCGTGGCGGTGGCCAGGCCCTTCAGCAGCTGTTCCTGCGTCAGCGTGCCGGCATCGAAGAACGCCTCCATCAGCGACTCGTCGGCCTCGGCCACCATCTCGATCAGGGCATCGCGGCCGCCCGCGGCGGCGTCAGCCAGCGCTGCCGGCACCGCGCCTTCGGTCATCTTGCCGGAGCCGTCGGCGGCAAAGCTGTAGGCCTTCATCGACACCAGGTCGATCACGCCGCTGAACGCCTTCTCCTCGCCGATCGGCAACTGGATGGGAATGATGGTGCGGCCGAGCGACTGGCGCACGGAATCCAGCGTGCGTTCGAGCGACGCGCGGTCGCGGTCGATGCGGTTGACGACGACCAGGCGCGGCAGCGCGCGTTCCTCGGCCACCGCCCACGCCTTCTCGGTCTGCACCTCGACGCCGGCGACCCCATCGACCACCACCAGCGCGGCGTCGGCCACGTGCAGCGCGGCGCGCGCGTCGGTAAAGAAGTTGCCGAAGCCGGGCGTGTCGATCAGGTTGATCTTGGTCTTGTTCCACTCGGCGTAGGCGAGGCTGGCCGAGAGCGTGTGTTGGCGGGCGATTTCTTCTTCGTCGTAATCGGTGATCGTCGTCCCATCGTCGACCAGGCCGAGGCGGTTGACCATTCCGGCATCGAACAAGAGGGCCGAGACCAGCTGTGTCTTACCAGACCCGCCGTGCCCCACTACAGCCACGTTACGGATGCTGGCAGCGTCGTAGACCTTCATAGGAGGTACCCTCCCGGGCGGTAAACGCCCGATAAAGGCATCATATGCCTCTTGCCGGGACGTCGGGCAATACCTGTCGGGAGTCGGCTCTCGCCTTATTCGTAGCGCAGGGCTTCGATCGGGTCCAGGCGCGAGGCGCGCCAGGCGGGAATCATGCCGGAGAGGATGCCGACGGAGGCTGAGAACCCCAGGCCGAGGGCGAAGCTCCACAACGGCAGGGAGACCGGGAACCCCGAAATC
This sequence comes from Acidobacteriota bacterium, assembly GCA_041178345.1. GTDB lineage: Bacteria > Acidobacteriota > Vicinamibacteria > Vicinamibacterales > UBA2999 > 12-FULL-67-14b. The sequence goes on from JBEGVQ010000114.1 coordinate 4,109, forward strand.
AGGTTCACGGTGAGGCCGATGGCGCTGCCCATGATCACGCCGAGAATGCCGCCGATGCTGGTCAGGACCACGGCTTCGATCAGGAACTGCACCAGGATCTCGAACTTGCGAGCGCCGATCGCCTTGCGCACGCCGATCTCGCGGGTGCGCTCGGTCACCGAGATGGTCATGATCGCCATCACCCCGATGCCGCCCACCATCAGGGCGATCGAGGAGATCACGACCAGCGACAACAGGATCGCGGCCGAGATCTGATCCCAGACCGCGAGGATGGCGTCGGAGGTCACCAGGTCGAAATCGTTGGGTTTGTCGAGCGTCAGGCCATGCCGGATGCGCATGATCGTCTCGACTTCGCGCATCGCATCGTCGCGCGAGACGCCTTCTTTGGGCAGCACGGCAATCATGATCGGCATGCCAAAGTTCCCGCGCGGGATGCGTTCGTGGCCAAACTGCTTGCGGAACGCGGTGTACGGCGTGATCACGAAGTCGTCGGCGCCGCCGAACCCGCCGGGCGCCGGCCGCTTGCCGACCACGCCGAGCACGGTGTACTCGACGTTGCCGATGCGCACCGACTTGCCAATCGGGTCGATGCCGCGCTTCTCGAACAGCGCTTCGTACGGCCCGTAGCCGATCACGGCCACGGCCCGTCCGCGCAGCACTTCCTGCTCGGTGAACGACCGTCCGGCGTGCATCTTGGCAAAGTTGATCTCGACGTACTTTTCGGTGGTGCCCAGGATCCCGAGCGGGCGGGTGCGCTCGCCGCGATAGAACACGCGCTCCGTGGGCGACGGACCCGGTCCGGCGCCGAGCCAGATGTCGGTCATGCCGATCGTGGTGCCGAGGCGCTCGAGCGCTTCCTTGTCGGCCAGCGTCAGGTTCGGACGCCGCATCAAATCCATGAACGACGCGCCGGACGAGAAGCTGAGCCCCCCAAATTTCTGCACGAAGATCGTGTTGGGGCCGAGCGAGTTGATCGAGTCGCGCAGCGACGAGTCGAAGCCGCGGATGAGTGACGTCATGCCGACAATCGAGGTCACGCCGATGACCACGCCCAGCACCGTGAGCGCCGACCGCATCTTGTTGCCGCGCAGCGTGCCCATGGCCATCTCGGCGGTCTCGCGCAGCAACGCTACTTGTTTGGTCAAGGCGGACATGGCTTATTCCCGGCGCAAGGCTTCGATCGGGTCAAGGGCTGCGGCACGGCGGGCAGGATAGTAGCCGAACACCAGGCCGACCAGTGCGGTGATGGTGACGCCGAGTGCCACCGACCACAACTCGACGGCGGACGGCACCGGGGTGAGCGCCGAAATGATGGTCGAGAACAACGCGCCGAGCGCGATGCCGACGATGCCGCCGACGAGCGACAGCGTGATCGACTCGGTCAGCACCTGCGACATGATGTCGCGGCGCTTGGCGCCAAGGGCCTTGCGCAGGCCGATCTCGCGGGTCCGCTCGCTGACCACCATCAGCATGATGTTCATGATCACGATGCCGCCGACCAGCAGCGACAACCCGACAATGCCCACCAGCAACACCGCGATGCCGGCGGTCGCCTGCTGGAAGATGCCGAGCACCGAGTCGGACGCGACGATGCCGAAGTTGTCGGGCTCGGCGGGTTTCAGGCCGCGCTCGATCCGCAGCGCGACCCGCGTCTCGTCCTTGGCAATCGCGGCCAGGGTCGCGTCGCGCGGCTTGATCATGATCTGCAGCGATTGCCGCGCCCCGAACAGCTTCTGGAACGACCCGAGCGGGATGACCACGAACTCGTCGAGCGACTGGCCGAAGGCGGCGCCCTTCTTCTTGCTGACGCCGACCACCGTGAAGGGAACGCCGGCCACCCGGATCGACTTGTCGAGCGGATCGGCGGCGCCGAACAGGCGGTCGGCGATGCCCCAGCCAATGAGCGCCACCTGCCGCTTGCGCGTCACTTCGGTGGGGGTCACCATGCGGCCGCGCTCGGCATCGAAGGTGGTGAAGTCGAGATACTCGGCGCTGACCCCCTGCACCTGGACCGATTCCAGCTCCTCGTCCCGGTAGGCGACCCGTGTCGCGGTCTGCGCCTGGGCCATCACCGACTGCACCGCCTCGCCGAAGCGCTTGATCGCGGTGGCATCCTTCAGCGTGACCTGCGGGTTGTTGCGCATCCGCTCGAACTCGTCCTCGTTCTGCGTGATGCCCATGCGCTGGACGGTGAACGAGTCGGCCCCGAGGTCCGAGACAATGGCGTCGGTCACCGCCTCGTTGACACCCGTGATCAGCGCCACCACCGTGATGATCGACGACACGGCCACGATGTTGCCGAGCAGCGTCAGGAGCGACCTGAGCTTGTTGGCCCAGATCGAATCCAGCGCGAGGACGATCGACTCGTAGAGCTGCGACACGGGACTACGGGCTACTGTGGCTTCGGTGGCGCCGCGGTCCGGACCAGGTCGCCTTCGTACAGCGTGCGGACCGATTCGAACGGCCCGGTCAGCACCTGGTCGCCCTCGTTGAGGCCCGCCAGCACTTCCAGGTAGCGCTCGCCGGCAATGCCGAGGCCGACCTTCACGAACGTGGCCTTGCCGTCGCGGATCAGGAACACGCCCTCCACCTCTTCGCGCTTCTGGCCAGGCTGCAGCTCACGGGCCGCGGTCGGCGCCGGGGTAGCCGCCGGGCCGAACCGGAAGCGGGGCTTCTCTGGACGTAGGTCGTGGACGACATTGCCCTGGGCGTCGTAGACCAGCTCGCGCACGGTCAGCGACTGGATTGGCACGGCCAGCGCCTGCCGGCGCGTCGCGGTGGTGATCTCCGCCGTGCAGGTGAACCCCGGCCGCACGTCAGGGATCTGGCCGTCGATGGTGACGACCACCTTGAAGTTGGTGGCCGTGCGCGCGGTGCCGGCGCCGGCCGCCTGGATCGGGCTGTTGCCGATCTCCGTGACCGTCCCGGTGAACTCCCGGTCGGGAATGGCATCGATCGTGACCTTGGCCTTCTGGCCCATCTGCACCAGCGGGATGTCGGTCTCGTCGACTTCCACTTCGGCCTCGATCACCGACATGTCGGCGACCGTCAGCAGCACGGTGCCGGCGTTGTTCATGGTGCCGACCATCACGTTCTCGCCCTCTTCGATGTTGCGGCGGGTGACGATGCCGTCGAAGGGCGCCTCGAATCGCACCTGCGCCAGCGCGTGGCGACTGCTCGCCAGTCCCGCCCGCTGCTGGTTGAGCATGGTCTCGCGGTTCTTGATTTCCTGTTCGCGCGCCTTCAGGTCGCTCTCGCGCATCTCGACGTCGGTCTGGGCCCGTTCCAGCGATTCGCGCGTCGTGAGACCGGCCGCCGACAGCTCCTGCTGGCGCTTGAGCGTGGCGCGGGCGTTTTCGAGCGCCGCGCGCGAGCTTTGCAGCGACGCCTTCGTCTGTTCCAGGCCGGTGATCGCGCCCTGCACGGCCGCTTCGTCGCGGCGCACCGAGGCCTCGGCATTGACCGGATCGATCTGCAGCAGGAACTGGCCCGCCTTGACGCGGTCGCCTTCCTTGACCCCCAGGTTGGTGACCCGGCCCATCGTCTGGGCGCTGATGTTCACCGTCTTCTTGGGGTCGATTTTGCCGGAGGCCGAGACCAGCGCTTCGAGATCGCGCTTCTGGATGCTTTCGACCGTGACCAGCACGCCAGGATCGCCACGCCGGGCGAAGAATGCACTGGCGCTGCCACCGATGATCAACAGCCCGATTACTGCGAGAAGCCACTTCCTGCGAAACACGTATCCCCCTTACTGAGCCCCAAGCACCGCGAACGTGACGGCGACGATCGCCGCCACTCCTCCATACGCCACCAGCAGGCGACCCGCGTAGCGCCACGCTGGCCGACCGGTGGCGGCCGCCAGGCCCACGGCCAGCAGCCACACCCACCACAGCCCGAACACGTCAATCGATCCCAGCCACCGGGCTGGCACGCTGCCTTCGTCGAGCATCGGCATGAGGCCCGCGAGGTTGGTGGGGCTGGTCAGCGACTCCCGAACGTAATGCAGCGGCGTCGTCACCACCTGCTGCACCGCCAGCACAACGGTGGCATACACCGTCACGGCCAGGGCCGTGCAGTATCGCACCTTGACCCCGTCCAACCGCGCCAGGGTCACGAGTCCGGCGGCGACCAGCAGCGTAATTTCCGGCGTCAACAGCAACCGCCCGCCGCTCGTCAAATACACCAGCACCGGCGGATTCGCCTGCAGTGCCGCATACGCCGCATCGTCGACGCGCCCGCCGAGCGCCTCGATCACGCGCACCCGTTCGTCCACCAGCGCCTGCTTGCCGACCGCGGTCGAGAGCAGGGCGAAGGCGCACACGGCCGCCACGGCGAGCACGCACACCCATGCGAGCGCAAAGCTCGAGCGGGCGATGACGTCGTTCATGGTCTGGCGCGGGTGCCAAAGCACACCGATCACACGCCGCATCTAGACGATCCTTTGGTGTTTGATACGAATCTCGACGTCCATTGGTTTCCTTGACAGCCTTCCAAACGGCTGAATACGATGGACTTGCCACGCCGAAGCGTTTGGCGCAGGCGGGCGGTCGCGCCCACCCCTTCCGAAGTCCGGTCGTTTTGCAGGCTCAAAAACAGCATTTCATGCCATCGAACACCTTCAGCCGGTCCCTTATTGCCGTGGGTTTGTCCCTGGCACTGTCCACGCTGGCCGAAGCGCAATCCTCTGTCGGGGTCCGGGCGAACGGTATGGGCGGGGCGTTTGTTGGCGTTGCCGATGACAGTACAGCAGTTTATTGGAACCCGGCCGGCCTGGCTACAGGAGCCTTGGCGAGCGTTAATGTGGAGGTTGGCGAGTTCAAGCCCGACGGCCCTGGCGAGCGGGAGGACCTGAATCACGCGCTGGTCGCTATTTCGCTTCCGCCGGTGGGCCTCGCCTACTACCAGCAGGGGGTGTTTGGCGAGCGCCCCCTAGGCCCTGCAGTGACGGGCAGTCAAGGCCGAAAAGAAGTGCGGAGCAGTGTGCACGCGTTCACGACCTCGACGTTTGCCGTCAGCTTGCTGCAGTCGCTGACGGAGTACGTCGTGGTGTCGGCGACGCCCAAGTTCGTGTGGGGCGGAGAATCTTTCACGGTGGATGTCGACGCCAGCGCGATGCTTGCCATTACGCAGTTTCGTCTGGGGGTCACGGGCCGCAACCTGACGACGCCGTCGTTCGCACTGGACGACGCCGGCACCGAGGAGGTGGAGTTGGCCACCGAGGTGCGGGTGGGTGGCGGATGGGGCTCGGGCTGGCCGGGGCATTCGCGGGTCGTGGTCGCGGTCGATGGCGACGTGGTGACGCGCGCGACGCCGAGCGGCGAGCGCCGCGATCTGGCGGCGGGTGTGGAAACGTGGTGGCTCGCGCGGCGTCTCGGCGTGCGGGGCGGCCTGCGTGGCAGCACGGTCGGCGAGGCGCGCAACGTCGTGACGGCCGGGGCCTCGTGGCTGTTTTCGGGGATGTATTTGGAAGGGTATTGGGCCGGCGGTGCCGCTGGCGAGCGCTCGTGGGGCCTCGGGCTCCGATATTCGTTCTAGGGGCAGTCAGGCTGAAGCCGGACGCCACATTGAGGTCGCGTCCGCCTTGCGGCGGACTTCGGGAGGAATCAAGAGTCAGTCATGGCGGTCAGGATTGGTGAACTGCTTCTCAAAGAGAAGCGCATCACGGCGATCCAACTTCAGGAAGCCCTGAACTACCAGAAGACGAACGGGGGGAAGCTCGGCGCCAACCTCGTGAAGATGGGCTTCGTGAAGGATGAGGAAATCACCGCGCTGCTGTCGAAGCAGTATGGTGTGCCCTCGATTGCCCTGAACCAATTCGAGATCGACCCGGCGGTGATCAAGCTGGTGCCTGCCGAGACCGCCCGCAAGTACCAGATCGTCCCGCTCAGCCGCGCCGGCGCGACGTTGACGATCGCGATGACCGACCCCACCAACGTCTTCGCCATGGACGACGTGAAGTTCATGACCGGCTACAACGTGGAGCCGGTGGTCGCGTCGGAAACGGCGGTGCTCGACTCGATCGACAAGTACTACGGCGTCGGCGGTCCGGTGCAAACCCAGTCCTCGCGCGGCGGCGCCACCGCGACCGCGGCGCCCCAGGACACCGGCGAGAGCGCCCTCGACATGGCGACCCGGTCGCTGACCGAGATGCCCACCATGCTGGCCGACGTCGCGGGCGACGTCGAGGTCATGGACGACCTGGAGGAGATCAGCGCCGAGATGCTCGCCCGCCAGGGCGAGGAGGCGCCGGTCATCAAGCTGGTCAACGTCATCCTGATGTCGGCCATCTCCAAGGGCGCCAGCGACATTCACATCGAGCCGTACGAGAAGGAATACCGCGTCCGCTACCGCATGGACGGCATTCTCTACAACATCATGGCGCCGCCCCTGAAGATGCGCGATGCGATCACCTCGCGCGTCAAGATCATGGCCAAGCTCGACATCGCCGAGAAGCGCCTGCCGCAGGACGGCCGCATCAAGATTCGCTTCAGCGACAACGGCCAGGCCAAGGACATCGACTTCCGCGTCTCGTGCCTGCCGACCCTGTTCGGCGAGAAGATCGTCATGCGCCTGCTCGACAAGGGCAAGCTGATGCTCGACATGACGAAACTGGGCTTCGAGTCCGACTCGTTGCGCAAGCTCGAGGTGCAGATTCAGAAGCCGTGGGGAATGGTGCTCGTGACGGGCCCGACCGGCAGCGGCAAAACCAACACGCTCTACTCGTCGATCTCGCGCATCAACACGCCCGAGACGAACATCATGACGGCCGAGGACCCGGTCGAGTTCAACCTGCTGGGCGTCAACCAGGTGCAGGTGCGCGAGAACATCGGTCTGAACTTCGCGGCC
>JBEGVQ010000115.1:0-29621 GCA_041178345.1 Acidobacteriota bacterium
GCGCTGTGCAAGCGCCAGCTCCGGGAGCGCAGCCAGCAGTTGCCGCCAGGCGCGCCGTGGACGTCGGAGGCGGAGTTCGATTTGATCATGGGCCACTTCCTGCCACCCTCCGAAGACGAGGGGTTCAACGTCATTCGCCACCACCGCGATGCGTGAAACCGATCTGTACGAACCGATCAAGCAATTCCTCGAGCAGCAAGGCTACGAGGTCAAGGCCGAGATCGGGGCGGCAGATGTCGTGGGCGTCCGAGGCGACGAGCGACCACTGATTGTCGAGACCAAGACCGCGTTCTCGCTCTCGCTGTTTCATCAAGGGACCGAGCGCCAGGCGATCACCGACCTGGTCTACCTCGCCGTGCCGCTCGGCCGCGGAATGACGTTCAGGAGGGCGCTGCGAAGAAACCTCAAGCTGTGCCGGCTCCTTGGCCTCGGCCTGATCACGGTGGGCGCGCGCGAACCGCGGGTGCAGGTGCATGCCGATCCCGGCGCCTACCGGCCGCGGCCTTCCAGGAGAAAGAAGGTCCAGCTGCTCGGCGAGTTCAAGCGGCGCGTTGGCGATCCGAATGTCGGCGGCGCCACGCGCAAGGGCCTCGTGACCGCCTATCGCCAGGAGGCCACGCGGTGCGCCCAGTTCCTGTCGGAGCACGGGGCGACCAAGGCCGCCCTCGTGGCGAAAGGCAGCGGCGTGGCTTACGCCCGGCGAATCATGGCCGACAACCATTACGGCTGGTTTCAGCGCGTCGGGAACGGTATTTACGACCTCACTCCGGAATACAATCTAAGGCTGGATGACAGAGCCGGTAATTGTCCCGCGGGCTGAGCACCCGATTTCGAGGCGGGACATCGATGCAGATGCCCTTAAAGTGCTGTACCGATTGAACGAAGGGGGCTACACGGCCTACCTGGTCGGTGGCAGCGTCCGCGACCTCCTGCTCAGCCGCCGGCCCAAAGATTTCGACATCGGCACCTCAGCCCATCCCTACCAGGTCAAGAAGCTCTTCCGGAACTGTTGGATTATCGGCCGCCGTTTTCGCCTGGCCCACGTGCGGTTCGGCCTGAAGGCTATTGAAGTCGCCACCTTCCGCAAGAACATTCCCGCCGGCTCCGAGGGCGAACCGGCCGAGGCGCCGCCGTCGCCACATGCGACCGCCGCGGCCGAGGCGGCCGACCTCCTGATCAAGCACGACAACACCTTCGGCACGCCGGAAGAGGATGCCTTCCGCCGCGACTTCACCATCAATGCGCTCTTCTACGACATCGCCAACTTCTCGATCATCGACTACGTCGGGGGCCTGCAGGACCTGAAAGACGGCCTGATCCGCTGCATCGGCGATCCCAACGAGCGCTTCCAGGAAGATCCCGTCCGCATGCTCCGCGCCATCGTCATGGCCTCGCGCCTGGGCTTCAGGATCGACGAGCCAGTGGTCGAGGCCATTGCCACGCATCGCAAGCTCATGGCGACGGCCTCGCCAGCGCGCCTGATCGAGGAGTACTACAAGATCCTGCGCTCGGGTGCGGCGGAAGCAACCTTCCGCGCCCTGGCCGAGCATCGCCTGCTCGAGCCGGTGACGCCCGAGATCCAGCGCGGTGCGAAGAACGTGGCGCTGTGGGAAAGCCTGGCGGCGCTCGACGCCTACCGCCGCAAGTTCGAGGCGGCGCCGGCGACCATGCGCAACCCGATCCTGCTGGGAACGCTGCTGCTGCCGCTGGGATTGATGCCCAAGAAGGCGCACAGCCGGTTCGATGAGGATGAGGACGACGAAGGCAACCCTGAAGGGTTGCCTCCACAAACCGATGGGGGGTTGCCTGCACTAAGCTCGCACAAGTCGCGCTTCAAGCGGCCACCGAAGGAGCCGATCCTGAAGATCGGATCGTTGCCGATCGCGCGCGGCGACACCGAGCGGCTGCGACAGATCCTGTCGCTGCAGGGCCGCATCGCCGACCTCGAGACATCGCCGAAGGCCAAGCGCGCGCTGATGCACCGCGGGCCGTTCGAGGATGCGCTGACGTGGTTCGAGATCCACGGCAACGCGCCCACCGTGCTGGAACACTGGAAGGGATTCATCGAGGCGCTGGGGCCCGATGCGCTGCGCCCGCCGCCGCACGAGCCGGGCGCGCCGCCTCCCGAAGGCCGGGCGCCGGGCACGAACCGGCGGCGCCGGGGACGGCGCCGCGGCCGCCGCAGCTTCAAGCCGCCCGAATCCTAACCGTTCTTCTTCTCGAACTCCTGCATGAACGCGACGAGCGCGTCGATGCCGGCCTCGGGGAACGCGTTGTAGATTGACGCGCGCATGCCGCCGACCGAGCGGTGGCCCTTCAGCCCGTCCAGCCCCGCCGCCGTTGACTCCTTGACGAAAGTCTTCTCAAGGTCTTCGCTCGGCAACCGGAACGTGATGTTCATGCGCGAGCGGCTGGCCTTGTCGGCGGTGCCGCGGTAGAAGCCGCTGCGGTCAATCTCGGCATACAGCTTGGCGGCCTTGCGCGTGTTAACGGCGTTGATGGCGTCGAGCCCGCCCTGCGCCAGGCCCCACTTCATCACCAGGCCCATCAGGTAAATGCCGAAGCACGGCGGGGTGTTGTACATCGAGCCGTTCTCGGCGTGGACGGCGTAGTTCAGCATGGTGTGCAGCGACTTCTGCGACCGCGCCAGCAGGTCCTCGCGGATGATCACCAGAGTCACGCCCGAGGGCCCCAGGTTCTTCTGCGCGCCGGCGTAGATCAGGCCGTACTTAGACACATCGATCGGCCGGCTGAACATGTCCGACGACGTATCCGCCACGAGCGGCGCATCCCCAACCGCCGGCTCGGCCGGCCACTCGGTGCCGAACAGCGTGTTATTGGTGGTCAGGTGGACGTACGCGGCACCGGGCGTCAGCTTGATCTCGGCCGGGCCCGGGAGGCGGGAGAAATTATCGCTCTCGGTCGTGGCCGCAATGTTCACGGTGCCCACGCGCTGCGCTTCCTTCACGGCCTTCTGCGACCACGCGCCGGTGACGATGTAGTCGGCGGTGGCGCCGGCGGTCAGCAGGTTGAGCGGTACCATCGAAAACTGCATGGAGGCGCCGCCCTGCAGGAACAGCACCTTGTAATTCGCCGGCACCTTGCCGAGCGCGCGGACATCGGCCTCGGTCTTCGCCAGGATGTCCTCGAACGTTTTCGAACGATGGCTGATCTCGAGCACCGACATGCCGACGCCGGGCAGTTCAACGAGATTCTGCTGGGCTTCTTCGAGCACCGGCACTGGCAGCACGGCCGGGCCGGCGGAGAAATTAAAAATGCGATTCATGGAGTTCCTATTGTCCGCTATCGGTCAGGGCAGTTTGACGAGTTGAAGATCGAGGATGTCGGCATTGCCTGACTGCATGGCATCCATCGCCCGCGGTGAGGGCGCGCCGTCAAGGTTGATGCGCGCCACGGCCGCCTGCGCGCCGTCGAAAATGATGTTTTCGGTTTCCTGCACGTTGAGGTGCGCGACCCGCAGGTACTCGAAGACGTGCGCGAGCACGCCTGGCTTGTCGCGGTGGCGCACCACCAGCATGTGGGTGGCCGGCGTCAGCTTGGCGAGGTTCACCACGTTCGGCACCTTGCCGGTGTCCTTGTAGGTGGTGATGATGCGGACGGTCTCCGCGGCGATCGCCTCCTGCGCCTGATCCGTGGAGGCGCCGATGTGGTGCGTGCCGTATACGCCGGGCTGCGACACCAGGGAGTCGGCAAACGCAGCGGTCGCCTCGGCCGGCTCGTTGGCGAAGACGTCGAGGCCCACGCGCAGGCCCTTCTCCTTCACCGCGGTTTCGAGCGCCGCATAGTCCACCACTTCGCCACGGGCGGTGTTGATGAAGCTGGCGCCCTGCTTCGCGTGCGCCAGCAGTTCCGCGTTCACGAAGTTGCGGGTGTCCTTGGTGAGCGCCAGGTGGACGCTCAGGATGTCGGACTTGGCCACCAACTCCTCGGCCGTGACCACGACCTTCACGCCGAAGGCCTGCTCGGCCTGTGCCCTGGCCGCGGCATCCTCGGCAAACCGGCGGCTCCACACCAGCACCGGCATGCCGAACGCGCGCGCCCGCGCCGCCACTTCCTGGCCGATGTGACCGAAACCGATCAGGCCCAGCGTCTGGCCCAGCAGGCCGCGCGCTTTCGAGAACTCCTTCTTGTTCCACTGCCCGGCCCGCAATTGGGCGACGTTGTCGGGGATGCGCCGATCCACGGATAGGATCAGGCCCATGGCGAGCTCGGCGACGGCCACCGCGTTCTTGCCCGGGCAGTTCGAGACGTAGATGCCCCGTTTCGACGCGCCGGCCACATCGATGGTGTTCACGCCCGCGCCCGCCCGCACGATCAGCGACAGGCTGCCGGCATCCAGCATCGGCTCGGTGACCTTCGTCGACCGCACCACCAGCACCGGCGCGCCGCTCTCCTTGATGGCGGCGATGAGGCTGTCGCCACTTGCGTCGGGCTGAAAGATCACTTCGCAACCGGCGGCCTTCAGGCCGTCCAGGCCGGATTTCTCGAACTTATCGGCGATCAGTACCTTCATAGGGTCCTAGGGGCTTGGGGGCTTGGGGGTAGGACTTGGGGCTCTTGGCGCCCCCTGGGCCCTCAGGCCCCTAAGCCATCAGAGTAAATGCGACAGCAATCCGTCGCGGAGCTTGGGTTCGAACCAGGTGGACTTGGGTGGCATGATCGCGCCTGCGTCCGAGACGCGCATCAGGTCCTCGACCGACACCGGGAACATCGAGAACGCCACCGCGAACGCCTTGCTGTCCACCAGTTGCTCGAGCGCCGAGGTGCCGCGAATGCCGCCGACGAAGTCGATCCGCTTGTCGGTGCGCACGTCGTGGATGCCCAACACCGGCTCCAGGATCGTCGACTCCAGGATGTCGACGTCGAGCGCGGTAGCGCCGGCCGGCAGCGTGAGGGTGTGCCAGGCGCCGGCCAGATACAGCGCCACCTGGCCCTTGCGCGCCGGCGTGGCCGGGCCGCCGTCCGTCACGGTCAGCCGCCGCTTGAGCGATGCCAGGAACTCGCCGGCCGTCAGGCCGTACAGATCACGCACGACGCGGTTGTAGGGCAGGACCTGCATCTGGTTGTCGGGGAACGCGACCGCGAGCACTCGGTCGTGTTCACCGGCACCCTTGCCGGCAAGCGAACGGCGGGTGCGGGCGGCGCTGGCCGCGCGGTGGTGACCATCGGCGATGTAGAGGCTGTCGAGCGCCGCGAAGGCCGCCACGATCTGCGCATTCACGGTGGCCGGCGCGCGCCACACCTGGTGACGGACGCCGTCGGGCGCGACGATGTCGTACAGCGGGTCGTCGAGCACCGCACGCGACACCGCCTCGTCCACGGCGTTCGACGCCCGGTGGGTCAGGAACACCGGACCCGTCTGCGCGCCTATCGCCAGCATATGCCGGGTGCGATCGTCTTCCTTGTCGGGCCGGGTCTTCTCGTGTTTCTTGATCAGGCCGCGATCGTATTCGTCGATCGAAAAACAGGCCGCCACCCCCGACTGCACATGACCGCCCATGTGGAGGCGGTAGACGTAAAAGCTGGCCGCCGCTTCCTCGACCAGGGGCGCCAGCTGCTTCAGCCGCGCGAAGTTCTTCGCGGCCAGGTCGTAGACGGCATCGCCATGCGCGTCGGCGCCGGCGGGCAGTTCGATCTCGGGGCGCGACACCCGCAGGAAGCTCAAGGGGTTGCCTTCGGCCAACGCCAGGGCTTCTTCGCTACTCACGACGTCGTACGGCACCGACGCCACGGCCGCGGCCGCCTTGGGCGCAGGCCTCAGCGCCCGGAAGGGATAGATGGCAGACATGGTCTCTGAATTATATGGGCCACAGAGGACGCAGGGAACACCGAGGTCTGACTCGGTGTCCTTTGTGTCCTCTGTGGCTGCCTAGTTGTTGGCGGCGCGGGTGGCAGGCGAGCTGAACAGCAGCGACAGGTAACGGTCGCGCTCGGACGCGAACACGTTCCGCAGCGCGGCCGGCACCGGCTCGCCGGGCGGCATGTTGCGGTGTTCGAGAATCGGGTTCACGTAGCGGCCGTTCTTCTTCAGACCGTAGTGGAGGTGAGGCCCGGTGGCGAGCCCGGTTTGTCCGACGCGCCCAACCAAGTCGCCCTGGCCGATGCGCGCGCCCTTGCGCACGGTGATCGCCGAGAGGTGCAGGTACTCGGTTTCGTAACCGTTGGCGTGGCGGACCTTCACGGTGCGGCCGCCGCCGCCGCTCCAGCCGGCGTGGGTGACCACGCCCGGCGCCACCGACACGACCGGCGCGCCAGTGCCGGCGCCGTAGTCGACACCGTTGTGCGCCCGGGCGTAACCGAGAATCGGATGCTTGCGCGACGACGAGAAGCGCGAGGTCACGCGCGGTTCGAACTTGAGCGGCGACTTCAGGAAGAAGCGTTTGAGCGAGCGGCCCTGGTCGTCGTAGTACGCCGCCGAGCCGCCCTCGGGCGTGAAGCGGATGGCGCGCAGCTGGCGGCCGTCGTTCACGAACTCCGCCGCCAGGATGGGCCCATAGCCGGCCAGCTTGCCCTCGCGCGTCTGGCGATCGACGAGCAGGCGGAAAGTATCGCCAGGCTGCAGGCCGGAATTGAAGTCAATTTCTCCCGAGAACACGTCGGCCAAGCCCAGGGCCAGCTCAATGCGTTCGCCCGCCTCGTTGAGCGCGGCCGACAGCGAGTTGGTGTCGCGATCGATCGCGCCCTCGACCATCACCACGGCCGAATCCTTGGGGATGCGTTCAATCGCGGTGTGGAACCGCGGCGTGCCGTCGAGGGTGCCGCGCGTTGCGGTCAGCCGCTGGTCGCCGTCAATCTCGTACTCGAACCGGCGGACGCGGCCATCGAGCAGGCGGTCAATCGTATAGGGCTGCCCGGCGCGGATGCGCCGCAGGTCGAACGCGCCGCCGATCGACGCCACCAGCACGGCCTTCTCGGGCCCTTCGATCAGGTGGTGATCGAGCACCGCGCCAATGGTGGTGCGCGTGGGTACGAACCCGGTCAGGTAGTCGGCATCACGCGTGAGCGCGACGTCGGTGTCGAGGCGCGCGATCGTCACCGGGTCCGCCGCCGCCAGCCACATGGGCAGCAACGCCGCGCCTACAAGCAGGGCGACAGCCGGGACCAGGATTCGTTTGCGCATGGAAAGGACGGGTGATCCTAGCAAAAAGTGACGTGCAAATGCATGCAAAAAAACGGGTTAGCGCCGGGGTAAGGGGACCACCAGCTGCGCAGTAATGCCCGCATCGATGCGTACGGACTGGGTGACTCTGCGGCCGCCAGAGGCCTCGAGCACCACCAGGTGGTCGCCCGGGGGCAGGTCGCGAACCGTCACCGGCGTCGTCCCCCGGCCTTGGCTGTCGATGGTCACCCGCGCGCCGGGCGGGTCGCTGCGCACGTCGAGGCCGCCCGTCAGCGCCACGTTCTGCAACTCGATGTACTGCGCGGTCTGCACACCGGCCTGGATGATCAGCGGAATGACGCGCGGTTCGGACTTGCCGCTCTGGACCTCGAGCACATACGCGCCCGACGGCAGCGAGAGGGTCAGCGGAGTCACGCCGCGCTCCTCGCCATCAATCGAGACGCGGGCCGCCACCGGCCGCGACTGCACGACCAGTTGACCCTCGCCGTCGCGGGTTTCACCGGAATCGCGCGTCCAGAGCCACAAGACCAGGCCCGATTGCAGGATGACGAAGAGGATCAGCGCGAGGACGAAGGGGTTTCGAGCCAGGGCCGACGTCGAAGGTGCCTCGGGCGCCTGAGGTGCCTGGGGTGCCTCTGGTGCCTGGGGTGCAGTGGTGCTGGGTGCCTGTGCTGGTGCGACGGCCGCCGCCGAGCGCGACTGCTCGAGCAGGGCGCCGACCTTGGCGATCCACTCGTCGAGGGCCGGGGACGAAGTCACGTAGGCGCGATCGCTCGCCAGCACCGACTCGAACGCCACCTGGGCCTCGTGCGGCGACTGGAACGAGTTGCTGATATCGAACTGCAGGGCGCGCGTCAGCCAGCTCGCCAGCGCTTTCGACAGCGGCGCCGTCTCGCCGGCGCGGTGCTCGACGGCCAAATCAACGAGCGCGGACAGCTGGGTCGGGTACTCGTCCTCGGCCAGCGAACGGCCGAGCAGCAACGACAGCGCGACCACGCCAATGGCATGGGCGTCGGCGCGCGGGTTGGCGCGCGGCAGGCCCGCCGATGGTGCCATGGTCACGCGGAAGTCGCGCCACAGCCGTTCGCGCCCGAAGTTCAACTTCTCGAGCGCCGGCCCGAACGCGTGCTCCGCGATGACGAGCCGGCCGTGCGGGGTCACGATCAGCCGTTCGGGCGCCAGCGCGCCAATGGCGGCTTCGCGATTGTGGCGGCCAAACAGCGCGACCGCCGGCAGCAGTTGCCGCAGCAGGCCAATCACGACGGTAATGTCGAGCGGCAGGCCGGTTGACGAAGCGACGGCCAGCATCTGCGACAGGCGCCACCCGCCGGTGTCCTCGGAAACGAGCGTCAGCCGATCAGCTGACGGCCGATCGAGACGCCGCAGGTGCACGTAGGAAGCGTGGCGGACAGCGGCAAACCGCGCCACGCGATCGGCGAGCGCCGACACGAACCCGGCATGTTCGACGAGCGCCGGCGACAGCTCGAGCATCTCGACCTCGTCGCCGCTGCCAGGGTCGAGCCCGCGCGTGCGACGGCCAAAGCCATCGACGACGCCGAGAGTGGGTTCGCTGACGGACGGAAGCACTCGGATCATGGTGCAACGGCCTTTCCAGACTCGCGGGGACGGGGGTGGATATGCTAACCCGAAGCAGGCCAGCCAGTTACGGAAAATCCCTGCCCGGGAACCGGGCCGCGGCCTTACAAAATTCCACCGCGGCCCACGGTTCAGTAACAAACAGCGGGAACCACGCAAGACCGGGTTACGATCCGAACGAATTGGAATCCACCCTCTCGATTGTGGTCGCCCTGGTGTTCGGCTTTACCGCCGGGTGGCTGCTGGCGTCTCGGTCCCGCGTTTCGCAGGACACCCATCTGCGCGAGTCGTTCGCGTCGCTCGCGGCCGCCACGCTTAAGTCGAGCACCGACGAGTTCATCAAGCTGGCCGACCAGAAGATCGGCAACGTCCACAAGGAAGCGGCCATCGACCTGACGCGCCGGCAGCAGGAACTGGGCTCGCTGGTGGCGCCGATCAAGGACACGCTGATCCAGGTCGACGCCAAGCTCAAGGAAGTCGAGAAGAGCCGCGTCGACGACAGCGCCAGCATGCGGACCATGCTGAGCCTGGTCGGCCAGACGCAGCAGCAACTGCAACAGGAAACCCAGAACCTGGTGCGCGCGCTGCGCTCGCCGGGCGTGCGCGGCCGCTGGGGCGAAGTGCAGTTGCGCAAGGTCGTCGAGCTCGCGGGCATGATGGAGCACTGCGACTTCGACGAGCAGCCCACCGTGCTCACCGAATCGGGCCGGCTGCGGCCCGACATGATCATCAACCTGCCCGGCGGCCGCTCGATCATCGTCGACGCCAAGGCGCCGCTCGAGGCGTTTCTCGACGCCCAGGGCGCGGCCGACGATGGCGTGCGCAGCGGCAAGCTGGCCGACCACGTGCGCCAGGTGAAGGACCACGTTACGAAGCTTGGCGCCAAGACCTACTGGGACCAGTTTCCGGCCTCGCCCGAGATGGTGGTGCTGTTCCTGCCGGCCGAGGCCATCTACATGGCCGCGCTCGAGCAGGACGCGCTGTTGATCGATTACGGCGTGACGCGAAACGTGATTATCGCCAGCCCCCTGACCCTGATTGCCCTGCTGAAGGCCGCGGCCTTCGGCTGGAAGCAGGAGCGGCTGACCGTCAATGCCGAAGAGATCAGCCGGCTTGGAAAGTCACTGCACGAGAGTGTCGCCACCATGGCGGAGCACCTCGAAGACCTGCGCAGGCGGATGGACGGCACGTTCGTGACCTTCAACAGGGTGGTGGGCTCGTTCGAGAGCAACGTGCTCGTGAAGGCCCGCCGGTTCCGCGAACTCGGCGCCGGCAGCGCCAAGGAGATTCCGTTAATCGACCCGCTCGAGACGGTGGCGCGCAAACTCGACGCGCCGACACAACAGGGCCTGCTCGACCACGAAGAAACCGAAGCCACCTCAGGAGAGCGCTCATGAAGCGACTTGCGTTTGCCCTCGCCGCGATGCTTGCGGCCGCTGCGATCACCCTGCCCGCCCAGGGCGGCAAGCCCGAAGCCACCTCGCTCTCCGGCAAGCCGCTGATGGTGCCGGCCACGATTCCGAACCAGCAGAAGCTCGACGCCGAGCTGGCGCAGGCCGAGAAGACGCTGGCGGCCAATCCCACGGATGCCGAGGCCATCATCTGGGTCGGCCGCCGGCTGGGCTACCTGTGGCGCTACAACGAGGCGATCGCCATGTTCACCAAGGGTATCGAACTGCACCCGGACAATCCCAAGATGTACCGGCATCGGGGCCACCGCTACATCACGATTCGTGAGTTCGCGAAGGCGCAGGCCGACTTCGAGAAGGCGGCGCAGTTGTTCAAGGGCCAGCCCGACGAAATCGAGCCCGATGGCGCGCCGAACCCCGCCGGCCAGCCGCGCAGCACGCTGCAGTTCAACACCTGGTATCACCTCGCGCTCGCGCGCTACCTGCAGGGCAACAACGCCGGGGCCCACGACGCGTGGGTCGAGTGCATGAAGGTGTCGAACAATGACGACTCGATCGTCGCCACCAGCGACTGGATGTGGATGACGCTGATGCGCCTGAACCGCAAGGCCGAGGCCGCCAAAGTGCTGGAACGGATCACGCCGAAGATGGACATCCTCGAGAACACGGCGTATCACCGGCGGCTCCTGATGTACAAGGGCCTCGAAAAGCCGGAAGCGCTGCTGAACACCGAGACCCCGGACCCGACGCAGATCGCCACGCAGGGCTACGGCGTGGCGAACTACTACTTCGTCACGGGTGATGTCGCCCGCGCCCGGCAGGTCCTGAGCACCATCGTCTCCGGCTCGGGCTGGAACGCCTTCGGCTACATCGCTGCGGAGGCGGATTTGCAGCGCCTCAATAAGTAGTGCCAGAAGGGCGGGACTTGAGTCCCGGCTTTACCAAAATGGTGGGCCGCTGACGTTTGGGTGAGCTTCGTGCAACCAGTGGACCGCGTAACTGACTGACGTGCTGGCGCGCGACCTGTCCACCCGGCCGGTCGAGGCGCTCATTGCCGATGTCGCGCTCGTGCCGGCCGTCGGCACTGCCGCCCTGCTTCACGCTCAAGGTGAACGCCTTCGGCATTGCCACCGGCGACATCATCATGCGACAGTCCTAATCGGCGGGTTGACGGTGCCGTTACTTCGGCACCTTGTCCTTCGACTTCTCGTCCCACTCGATGGCGCCCTTGCCTGACGGCTCGAGCTCCATGAGGGCGTTCGACACGCGATCGGTGCGCAGCGCGCGGGGCGCCGTCGCCAGGTAGGACACCTCATCCTCGGCCGCGGTGCGCAGCTCGTACTTCACCTTGTAGCGGCGCAGCACTTCCTCGATCTTCGGCCGCAGGCCCTGGGTCTTGGCGCCAAACTCGATCTTGAGCTCGAAGATGCGGGTCTGCGGCTCGAAGCCCTCGATCACCCACAGGCAACCGGTGATGAACAGCGTGCCGATGGCCGCCAGGCCATACAGGCCGACCCCCGAGGCCAGGCCCACCGACAGCGCGCACAGCATGACCACCGCGTCCTTGGGATCGTCGATCTTGGAGCGATAGCGAATCAGGTTCGCGGCGCCGACGATGCCGAACGCGCGCGCCAGGCTGGCGCCGACCACCAGCATGATCAGGGCGCCGACGACGGCGAGGATGATTTGCGTCTGGACCACGGCCGGCTGGCGCTCGGGCGTGCCACTGCGTTTCGGGCGCAGTGCCAGCACGGCGCCGAGCAACGCGGCCAGCGGGAGACGGATGGCGGAGGCCTGGAGTTCCTCCTGGATGTTGTCCATGATTCCCGGCAGGTCGACGGCCTGCTGGGCCGGCGGCGTGGTGGGCAGCTGTTCCTGGGAGAGCAGGCCGGCCGGCAGCACGAGCAGGTAGAGGGTGACGAAGGCGGTTCTGGTCATGATTGATTCACCGCGGGTGCTTGCAAGGCAAGCCCTTCCTGTATCTTCGATTTGATCTTGCGGATATACCGCGCGCTGACATCGTCAGGCATGGCGGCCGCCGCGAAGACGTCGGCCCATTGGCGATCGGTGATGCGAGAGAGCAACTGCGTGATCCACACGACATCGGCCGGCGTGATGTCTTCGAGCAGGTGCCGGCGCCGCGCGTGGTAGCCGACCTGGACGCGGCCATCCTGCACGCCGGCAATGAAGTCCTGGCGCTCGTAGTCGTCGACCTGGTTGCGGTTGCCGAGCGGCCACGCGGTCTTGCCGAGCGACGCCCCAAGGTCCTGAACGACAAACCAGCGCTCGCTGCCCGTCGCGGTGGTAAGCGTGTAGATCTTGTTGTTGGTGGTCTTCAGGTCCCAGTTGTTGATCAGGAGGTTGGCGAGGAGCAGGCCCTTCAACTCGCGCGTGCCCTTGAACGGGTTGTCGGTCCACGACCAGTCGCCGACGGTGGCGTGATCCGAGTCGAGGCGAAAACGGCCGGGCAGTGGCTTCGCCACGGGACCATTCGTCAGCCGCCACTCGGACACGAAGTACACGATCGGCTGGTGAAATCCAATCGCCCACAGCACCCGGCTGGCGATCAGTTCGGGCTGGGCTTCTCCGCCGGTCTTCACGTCCCACCGGCGCCCGGCGGAATCGATCACATCGTAGCCAGCGCTGTAACCAATGGCGTCAAGGGCCGCGAATTGGTAGTCCACCCCAGGCGAGGGCAGCAACGCCCGGCCGCCGCGTCCCCACCGCAGGTCGCGTGCAGCCACGTCGCCGGGGTCCTGCCATAGCTCGCCGAGCTCGGCCGTCGCCGGCCCCAGCGGGGCTGGGCCCGGCCCCGTGAGAACAGCGGCCACGACCGCACCCACGAGCACGGCGACGACCAACCGCACGGAGGAGGGCGGTACCGTCATGAGCTGCCGGCGGGTTTGGCCTGGCGGGTGATCTCGCCCGAGTCGACGACCTTGCCGCGGCGCGAAAGGGCCTGAAACCGCATGACGTCGCCGTCGATCTCGACCACCATGTAGCTCTGCTCGCTGTCATAGCCCTTGGCCGTCAGCGGGCCGATGCGAATGTCGCCGCTGCGCAGCTTGGCCGAGCCCCCGGCGGTGAAGTAGTGAATGCCCTTCTGCGGCTTCAAGCGCTCGTAGAAATGCTCGTGGCCCGCAAAGACCACATTCATGCCGTACTTGATGAACAGCGGCTCGATGGTTTCGCGCAGGTCGACCTCGGAGCCGTGACGGCCGCCCGACGAGTAGAGGGGATGGTGAAAGTACGCGACCTTCCACTTGTCGTTCGACTCGCGCAGCACGCGCTCGAGCCACGCCTGCTGGTCGCGGTCCATGTAGTTGCTGTCGAGCGCGAAGAACCGGACATCCTGCTTCTTGAACGTGTAGTAGCGCTGGCCGCCCATGCCGAACGGCTTGTAGTAGCGCTGGTTCGGATCGTCGTGGTTGCCAAGCGACGCGTGGAACTGGACGCCCGCGTCAAGCAGCGGCTGGAAGGGCCGTTCGAACTTGTTGGCGTAGTCTTGCGGCCGCTCCGAGCCATAGAGATTGTCGCCGAGCATGATCGCGAACTCGTACGGGAACACCTGGCGTGACTTCCAGGCTTGCGCCGCCACCTCGAACTGCGCGCGGTCGCCGGTGCCGGTGTCGCCGAGCACGAGAAACGTCACCGAACCCGTGCCGCCGGGCGGCCGGGTGTCGGTCACCGCCGACATCTGGGGGGTCGGCCGCTGGGGTGGGTCGGCCCGCATGGCCGCAACCGCCGTAGCCACGGCCAGCATCACCAACGCCGGCGCAAGTCGCATCACACGGTCGTTCTTCATCAAGCGTTCCACATCAGCTGGGTATCGTCGGCACGACATCGCGCAGGATGTCGACGATCAGGTTGGCCTTGACGTCCCTGAGAATCAGGCTGCGGCCGACGAGACGGTACTCGAGTTCGGGTGGCAGGTTCGGCAGCTTGCGGAGCAGCCCCGCCGGGAAAGTGGCGAGCGCAATCGTCGTCGGATAGACGGTGTTGACGTCGACCTCCATGTTTTTCGGCAGCTCGTTGATGATCGCCTTGCGGTCGGCGGCCGGTCGCGCCGCGAAATCGTCCTGGACGATCTTGATGAAGTACGGCTGGTACTCGGGCGCGAAGACCTCGCCGATCGTGGCGCCGGCGCGAAGCGTCTGGATGGCCTTGGCCAGCAACGCCTCGCGGTCCGAGATTTCCTGTGGATCGTCGGTGCGTTTCAGGTTTGGCACCTGGCCCTCGGCCTGGTGGTGAATCTCCAGGTACGCCTTGATCCGGTTCTGGAACTCCAGCGTCGCGGCGCCGTGCGCGTTGACGGAGGGCTGGCCGCCGGGTGCGCCGGCCACGGCCGCGCCCGCGGGCTCCTCGCGCTCGCAGCCGCCGACAAGAACGGCACACGACAGGACGAACGCCGCGCTCTTCAGATTTCTCATGGCAGCCACCTTGACTACAAGGGCTATGCCAGCCGTCCGGCTACCATTACGGGTGCTGCAACCCCAGCCGCACCGCAGGGCGCCGGGCCGTCACCAGGCCCCTTGCCCCAGGTTAGGCGACCCGCTGCCCAATCTGGTGCGCCGGCTACCCAGAACCACCGGCCACCAGTTCCGCCACTAATTCGCCAGGCGCACCTGGGATGCCGGCGCCGGACCGACACTCATGCGGTAGCCCATCCATGTGAGCAACAGTCCGGCCAGTTCGGTGACATACAGGACCTCGACGTATCCCATGCGGGTGGCCGAGCCGCCGATGCCGGGCAGAATCGCGCCGGTCGCGATCAGCACATTGGCGTAGACGCGATGCCGGGTCGCCGGATCGGCGCTGTAACGGAGGGCCGAGAGAATGGCGCCGCCGATCAGGAACACCACCGCGTAGAGATTGACGATGGGGCTGAAGGCACGGACCCACTGCCACTCGAACACCCGTCCGGTGAGGCGGTGCCCCTCGACCTGCGCGTAGTCAATGGGCGAGAGCAGGACGAACACCGACGCCACGATCACGTAGGTAATCAGCAGCGCGGTCAGCACATGCGCGGTGCGCCGGCCGAGCAGCAGGTAAACGGTGCCCTGGGCGAGGGGGGCGCCGCCAAGCAGCGCCCCCGAGATGTACCACGCCCGAAAGGTCGGTTCGTTCCAACCCACCAGCGTGGTGGCCGCCTCGGTGAAGGTCCCGATGCCGTAGGTCGCAATCCCGAGCGCCCACCACAGCAAGTGCAGGCGTTCGGGGTGCTCGCGATAGCGATGGAAGATCTCGAGCGCGAACGGCACGGCCAGGATAGTCGTGACGATCGGCACGTAGTGAACGAGCGACGCCGAGGCGTTCATCAGAACGCCCCCACGTTGAGCCCGATCGTGAAGCTGCGGCCGCGCGCCGGCGCGAACTGGAACTGCTCGCGGTAAAACGTGTCGGTCAGGTTCTCGACCGCGAACACCAGGCTCACGCGGTCGCGGCCGCGCGCCAGGTTGACGCCGAAGGCGGCGCGCTGGATGGCAAAGCCGTCCAGCGACAGCAGGTCCTGCGCAATCAGGAACGGCGAATCGAGCAGGGTCTCGGCCACCCGCGTCACTTCGGTCTGGCTGCGCAGGCCGTACTCGGCCCACCACCGGCCGCTCGACTTGGTGAAGCGCGCGTTCACGATCAGCTTGGCCGGCGTGATGTTGTCGAACGGCGTGCCGTCGAGCGAGCTGTTGTCGAGCGGGTTGACGCCGTCGGTGACCGTCCCCCGGGTAAAGGCCGCCGCGCCGGTCAGCGTCAACACGCCGGGCCGGAGCACCAGCGGCGCCGCCGCGGACAGTTCGACGCCGGTCACGCGCACGTCGCCGTAGTTGGTCGCCTGCGCCAGCGCGCCCGAAGCGTTGGTCGCCACGACCAGGTCCTGGGCGATGAAGTTCTGGTACTGGTTCAGGAAGTAGTAGGCGCCGCCCGACACGCTGCCGGCCCGGAACTTCACGCCGACATCGACGTTGTTGCCGGTCTCGGGTTCGACCAGCACGTTCGGGACAATGCTGCCGGTGGTCGCCGGGCCCGCAAACAACATCTCCTCGAGATTGGGGTGGCGATAGCTGCGGCCGACGCGGACGAACGGGTTGATGGCGCCGTCGGGATTCGAGACGATGCCGATGTCGCCGGTCAGGGCCTTGCGCGAGTAGGTGGCGCCGGCCGGGTCAGGCAGCGTCGCGGGATCAATCGACGGCGTCGCGTTGCCGATGACGCTGCCGACGTCGTAGCCGGGCGTCGCCTCGGTGACCACGGTGTAGAAGTCGCCGCGCAGGCCGGCGACGACCGACAGCGACGGCGTCACCCGCCACTCATCCTGCGCGAAGATGGCGACGTCACGCAGGCTCGCGTCGGGCACACGCACGGGGCGCGCGATCGAGGCGGGGCCGAGCGCCACCGGCGAGGGCAGCGGCAGCGCGGCCGGGCCCCTCGCCCCCAGGACCACCTGGCCAACCAGCGAGGTGGTGGTCTCGGTCGTGCGCCGGTCGCTGCTGCGGTCCTGGTAGAACGTGGCGCCGGCCGTCAGCAGGTGGTTGGTGGCCGGCACGAACACGGCGTGCAGATCGACGCCAGGGGTCCAGACCCGCTGCTCGGTGTTCGACAGGATGTCGAGGCGCATCACGTTGATCGGGAACAACCGCACCGCCGTCGGCGCCGGAAACTGCACCGGCAGCGTCGTCCGCAGCAACCGCTCGGTGCGCTGGTAATACGCGGTCAGCGCCAGGTTGGCGAGCCAGGGCGTCAGCGCCTGGGCTTCGTAGCGGGCCGAGAAGCGGTCCAGGTTGCTGTGCGCGAGCGACGTGTCGTTGAAGAAGTACGGCTGTTCGAAGTCGGGGTAGCCGATGTCGGCCATGCGACGGTTCTGGTAGCGAACGCGCAGCGAGCGCCGGTCACCGAGCTTGACGAGCGACGACGCGTTGATGAACTTGCCGTCCGCCTGCGAGTTCAGGATCTCGGCGTCGGTCCGCACGTACGGCGCGTTGAACGGGTCAGGGAAGGCGTTGAAGTTGAAGCCGAAGTTGTCGTCGATGGTGTCGGCCCGGTTCAGCGTGCCGTTGGCGAAGAACGGCCGCGTGTCCTCGACGTCGAACTGGCCGGCCTTGTAGTTGTCGTACTGCTCGGCGCCGGCCTGCACGCGGAAGGTGAAGCGGGGGGTCGTGCCGCCGAGGGTCATGGTGCCGCGCAGGCCGTTCTCATTCGAGCTGTAGAAGCCGTTGAACCCGTAGATCAGCTGCTTGGTCGGCGTGAACACCGGCTCGTTGGTGATGATGTTGATGGTGCCGGCCAGCGCGTCGGAGCCGTACATCAGCGTGCCGGCGCCGTTGACGATCTCCATGCGGGAGATCGAGTCGGGCGACACCAGGCCGACTTCGGCGCCGGTGCGATCGGTCGCCTGCCGGGCGGTGTTCAGGCGCTCGCCGTCCACCAGCACCAGCAGGCGCGTCGAGTCGAGGCCGCGCAGCCGCGGGCGGACGCCGAACGGGCCGTTGCCGACCGGCGTGATGTTGACGGCGGTCGTCAGCGCGTCGCCGGTCGACAGGGTGTTTGCCTGTTCGATCGCCGCCGCCGAAATGGTCTCGACGTGCAGGGGAATCTGCCGCACGTCGCGCTCCGACAGGTTGGCCGTCACGCTGACCTCGGCGCTCAGCACGCCCACCTCGAGCGTCATCGGCACCTCGACGTCGGCCTCGAGCTGCTCGACCATCACCGAGCGCGCGATCTCAGAAAAGCCGAACCGTGTCACGACCAGCAGGTAGGCACCAACAGCCGGCGCATCGAACCGGTACCGCCCGTCCCCGTCGGTCTCGACGATGGTCTCCTGGCCGGTGGCGACGAGGCGCAGGACCACTCGCGCGTCCGGCACGGCGGCGCCGGTGGAGTCGGAAACGGTGCCGCGAATGGTGGCGGCAAAGGCAGGGGACGCGGTCAACAGCGCCGCAAGGAACATGAACAGACGAATCAAACGCATGGCAAAGCTCCGCGAACTCGATCACGAGTTCAGAGAAAACGAACTACGGGTTAAGCAGGAACCGGCTTAACGCAGTCGCGGAGGGGGGCGAGAGGAGTACTGCGGGGAGAAACCCTCGCCGAAGATGCCGGCGAGCGACGCCGCGGCAACGGGCCCGGAATAGAGACGGACGTGACGGTCGCGCCGGGCCAGCAGGCCGGCGAGCATCCACAGGGTGATGGCGAGGGCCGACACCGAAACCAACTGCTGCAACACCGACGTCGCGACCGTCTCGGGCAGCGCCATCGGGTTGACCGCGCCCAAGTCGGCAGCAAGCGCGGGGCCGTGCAGCAGTGCAGCCAACACCCACACCGCGATGCCGGGACGGCTCCAGACCGATCGGCCGCCGCGGCGAATGGCCACGAGCGCCGCGACCAGTCCGGCCGCCAACATCCAGCGGACGACCAGCCACGGGTCCGCCAGCGCGCCGGTCACCACCTGCGAGGCAAACAGCCAGCCGTGGAACACGACCAGCACGGCACCGGCCAGTGCGGTCGCCGCCTGGGTCACCGAGCGGAATCGCTCGAGGCGCGGCGGCCACGTGAAGGCGCGGGCAAACACCACGGCATTGTACTTGAGACCCGGAACCCGGCAATCGGCCACGCTTGGCAGACAGCAAGAACTCGGCCATTCGTCCTGCCCCTGGGAGCGGGCCGGAGAGTGGAATATCCCGCAGCGAATCAGTCCAAAGTAATGGAAAATTCCGCTCCCGGACCGGCGCGGCGCCCGTCCGGCTCATGGTCAAGCTCGCGCCGGCATCACGTGGCCGCCATATCGCTCGACCCACAGGCTGCCCACCAGCGCCAGCACGGCGGCGAACATCATCAGGAATGCCGGCGATGCCATCTGGTTCGTGTCGCGAATCAGCGTGGTCGCCACGAGCGGCGCGGTGCCGCTGAAGATGGTGAAGCCGATATTGAAGACCAACGCCACGCCGGTAAACCGGATCCGCGTGGGAAACAGGTCGGTCAGCAGCACCGCGAACGACCCGTTGGTGAAGCCGGCCGCCAGCCCGGCAAGCACGAGCAGCAGCGTGAGGTTCACCGAC
The DNA here is from genome assembly GCA_041178345.1 of Acidobacteriota bacterium. Classification (GTDB taxonomy): domain Bacteria; phylum Acidobacteriota; class Vicinamibacteria; order Vicinamibacterales; family UBA2999; genus 12-FULL-67-14b. The sequence continues at coordinate 19,194 of JBEGVQ010000115.1, forward strand.
CGCGACTCGAGCGCCAGGTAGAACGGATACGAGAACACCAGCAGCAGGGTGACGCCCAGGCGCAGCAGGTAGCGCGGCGGAATGCGATCGCCGGTCCAGCCGACCAGCAGGATGCCGGCCGCCGACGCGAGCACACCCACGGTCTGCGAGAACACCGCCTGGCGCGGGTCGTACTGCAGGACGCCCGAAAGGTAGGCCGGCAGGTGCGAGAAGAACAGGCCGTTGAAGCACGCCGTGCCCGCAAGCAGGGCGCACCCCACCAGGACCTGCGTCTTGTGGGTGCGCAGCAGGTCGCCGAACGGCTGCCGAGACGCCAGGCTCTTCATGCGCTCGAACTCCGGCGATTCTTCGAGCGAGCGCCGCAGCACGAAGCTGAGGACGCCGCCGAGGCCGCCGATCACGAAGGCGATGCGCCAGCCGTACACCGGGACGAGCTCGGCGGGGAGCCACGTGCGCACCGACAGGCTCACTGCCGTCGCCGCCGCCACGCCCATGGTCACGCACGAGAACACGACACCGCAGACGAGCGGGGCAATGCGCGGCGCGGTTTCGACGACGTAGGTCAGCGCTCCCGGCAACTCGCCGCCGAGGCAGAAGCCTTGCAGTAACCTGAGCACCACCATCAACGCACTGGCGGCCACACCCCATTGGGCGTACGACGGCACCAGGCCCATGCCCAGGGTCGCCGCCGACATCACGAACACCGACCACAGGAACACCTGGCGGCGGCCGTAGCGGTCGCCGTAATGGGCCAGGATGATGCCGCCGAACGGGCGGGCCAGGTAACCGGCGGCAAACGCCGCGAACGAGGCCATCAACGACGCAATCGGCGACGCGCTGGGAAAGATCGTCGCAGCAATGTCCCTGGCGAACACGCCGAAGATCACGAAATCGTAGAACTCGAGCGTGCCGCCCAGGCTGGCCAGCAGCACGATGCGCCAGCCGGCTGGAGTAATGCGATCGGCGCCCGGCGCGTGCGTGGGCTCTGGAGTGGATGCGGACATGGAACCTCGGGGTTGAAGAAGCGAGCCGATTATAAGGCGAGGATCAGCCGCAGCTGTCCCTCAACGGCGTGAAGATCGGCAGCGGGCAGTTCGCCGAGCTTCTTGACGATCATCTCTTGCTTGATGGTGCGAACGATGCCGGTCACCGTCGATGGCAGGGGCAGACCGGCCGCCTTCCACTGTTGAATCTGGTGATCGCCCGTCAACAGGCGCTCGACGTTGCTGGTAATGGCCGCGAGGACGGCCTCGCGGCGGCTGCGATGGTAACGGGCGGAACTCACCAGCACGGCGGGCCGCTGCTTAATGCCCTTCTCGTCGGCAAACACGAACTTCACCAGGACGACGTCGCCGCGTTTATAAGTCGTCATAGACCTGGTCCCTCGGGTTTCGCCAGAGGTCACCAAGGACGGGGTCGGCGCGTTCGGTCAGGGTCTCGGATTCCGAGGTATCGTCGCCGCCCAGGTCTTCGCGCAGGCGCTCCTGGAGCGCGCCGACGACGTAGTCGCGAATCGACTGGTCGCGCTTGGCGGCCGCCAGGCGAATGCGGCGACGGGTGGTCGTGGAGACGTCGATGCTGAGCCGGGCGCGGCGGTCAGGACGCAGGGCCATGCCCGACACAATACCACATTTACGTAAATGTGCCTGATGCTACCGGAGCATCCGGGCGGCGACCGCCTCATCACCATCGTTCGGTGAAGGCTGAATGTCCATCAATTCGCACATGAGGTTGTAGAGGTGAATATTCTCGAACGGCGCGACCACCACGCCGCTTCGAAACCGCGGGCCGGCGCCGATGAACAGGCCCTGCATCGACTTCGCGCCCGCGTCGTAGCCGTGCGTGCCGCCCGGCGAGTCGCGCTCGTGCCGGTCCCAGCGCGCCGTTTCCGTTCTCGACGTGATGTACCACCCGTCATCGGCGACGCCGATGATGGGCGGGACGCGCGGGTGCCCGGCCAGCCCATAGACCGCAGGAATCTCGTCGCGGCGATACACCTGCAAGTGAGGATGCTTGTCCTTGAGCGCGGCGTACATCTTCTCGACGTCGCCGTCCTTCGGCGAGAGCCCCAGCACCGGCGCCCAGTCGATGATGTCGGCAGTGGCCGGATCGATGTAATCGTCCACGACGATCATCCGATCCCGGCTGAGCGCGGCCATGCCGTGGTCGCTCACCACCACGTAGTGGACGCGGTCGGCCAGCCCCGCGGCAGCGACCCCAGCCACCAGGTCGCCAACCGACCGGTCCGCGCCGAGCGCCGCTTCGCGCGTTTGCGCGGCATCCGGACCAAACCGGTGCCCGGCAGTATCGACATCGCTGAAATACAGCGTGAGAAACGACGGCCGCTTGCCCTCGGGCAGCTTCAACCACTCGAGCAACTGATCCACCCGCGCGCTGTTCGGCAGGTCGTCGTCGAACGGGAGCCAGTAGGTGGCGTGGCGGCCGCCAATCGCCGCCTCCGATCCAGGCCAGAACATCGGCGCGGCGACCCTGCCCTGCCGCTCGGCGGTATTCCAGATCGGGTCGCCTCCCCACCAGCGGGGATCGGCCAGCACGTCGCGGTTCGACATCGCGTAGCGGCCGGGAATGACCGGGTCGCGCATGTTGTTCGACACGATGCCGTGGTGCGCCAGCGTGAGGCCGGTGACGATCGTGTAGTGATTGGGAAACGTCTTCGAGGGAAACTGCGGAATCAGGCCCTCGGCGCGCACGCCGCCGGCCGCCAGCTTCGACAGGGTCGGTGGCGCGAACCGTTCCAGGTAATCCCAGCCCCAGCCGTCGATGGAAATCAGGATGACGATGGGCTGATCGCCGGCCGGCGGCGGCGCCGGTCGGCACGCTGCCAGCAGCAGCACGAGCACGGCTAACGCCGAACGCCACATCGGTCTCGCCCGGTTTCCGGCCATCACGGCACAGAGTGTAATGCGTCGGGGCGGCGAAGGTAGCTCCAGATTGCCGGCGGCGTGAGCCCCTCGATGGCCAGCGTGCCCACCTGCCTCGTCGAGAGGTCGATCGTGCGGATGGCGTGGTTGTTGGTGTCGGCGATATACAGCGTATTCCCCGCGACCGACAGCCCGCCCGGCTCGAAGAATTGCGCGGTCTTCGCCGGGCCATCGACATGACCCGCGGCGCCCGTGCCGGCCAACGTCGTCACCTGCCGTGTCTTCGGGTCGAGCATCCTGATCTTGTGGTTGTAGGTGTCGGCGATGAACACGCAGCCATGCATTGATGGAGGCAACCCGTGGGCGTGGCCTACGGCTACGCCCAGTGGATGCTGCAGCCGCGCGGCCTCGCCCGTGCCGTCCTCGTCGCCGAACTTGAACAGGTCGCCGCCGGCGAGCGTCGTCACGGCGTTGCCCGGCGGCAGATCCAGTCCTCGGATCACGTTCGCTTCCGCGTCGGCGACGTAGAGGGTGTTGCCGTCGAGCGCGAGCCCCGATGGCTGCGCGAAGGTGGCGGTGTTTACCGGGCCGTCCTTGCGCGCCTCTTCGCCGGTGCCGGCATAGGGATAGGCCTGGCCGTGCAGCAGATCGACCACCCAGATCTGGTGCGGGCCGGCCATGGCGATGATCAGGATGCCGGGCTTCAGCGCCAGGTCCCACGGCGAGTTGAGGTCAGTGCGCAGGGCGTCACCGCCCTCGCCACTCCACGCCCCCTGCTTGCCGGTGCCGGCCAGCGTGTGGACGGCCCGCGCCTGGAAGGCGACGACCCGGACCTGGTGGTTCTCGGTGTCCGCGACGTAGAGCTCGTGGTCGGGACCGAGTGCGAGTCCCTGGGGCCGATAGAAGCGCGCTTGGATGAAGATGCCGTCGTTGTCGCCCTGCAGGCCCGACCCTACGGTCTCGATCAACTTCCCGTCGAGGGACGACACGACCACGCGGTTGTGGTTCGAGTCGGCGATGAACAGCCGCCCCGACGCCTCATCCGCCAGCACCTTGCCCGGATAGAGCAACGGGCGATCAACGTGGCGGGCGCGTTCGAGGTCGAGTGCGAGCGGCGCTCGATTGATCTGCCCCTGCTCATCGAAGACCCGGACCACGGTGCGGATGGCGCTGATGAACCCTTCGAGGTTGCCTTCGCCCATCGCGGTGCCGACCACGTTGCCGGCCGGGTCGATGATCACCCGCGTCGGCCAGGCCTGCACGCCGTAGCGGCGCCAGATGGCGTGCTCGGCATCGTTCGCCACCGGATGCTCGATCTCGTAGCGCACCAGGATGCGCTTCAGGTTCTCGGTATCGCGCTCGTTGGTGAACTTCGGCGAGTGAATGCCGATCACCACGAGTTCGTCGGGAAAGCGCTGCTCGAGCGTCTTGAGGTCCCGCAGGATGTGCAGGCAGTTGACGCAGCCGTAAGTCCAGAAGTCGAGGACCACGACCTTGCCGCGCAGCTGCGCCAGCGTGATCGGCGACGCGACGTTCAGCCAGGCGGTGGCGCCGTCGAGGCTCGGCGCGGGAATCGGACCTTCAGGCTGTGTAGGGGTTTCGGTATCGCTCATGATTCTTCAGCGATCGGCATCGCGCGTCCACGCGCGCAGGCGATCGGCGGGCTCGACCGTGCGGGGACCGTCGAGCCACTGGTCCACCGGCAACGGCAGCCGCCAGGTCCAGTTGATCTCGTCCACCACCGCCGGCGTGTTGATGCGATCGGTCCATCCAAATACGTCTTGCAGCGGAATCAGCGTCAGCCGGGAGCCGGCCGACAGCAGCGACCGCAACGTCGCCGCCCGTTGCTCGTCGGTCTGGCCGTCCTCGGTCGCCGCCAGCGGCTCGATGTCATGGGTGCCCGTGGTGGCGACCGAGCAGTCGGGAAACTCTTTCGGATCGATCGCCGGGTGTCCCGGCCTATCCCAGTGCTTTTCCCACCGCAGCACCTTCAGGCCAGGCAGGTCCAGGCGCGCCATCGACGCGCGCACGAACGGTGGAATGACACCCAGGTCCTCGGCGATCAGCATTGGCGTGGGCGACCCGGAGCCGAGCACGCCAATCATGGTTTCGCCCAGGCGAGTTTGCGTCGGCTCGTCGCCGGGCGCGAAGAAGGCGGACTGCGCCTGGTCGAGCGGCCGGATGTACATGCGATACAGGCCGACCAGGTGGTCGATGCGGAAACCGTCGTAGAGCGCGGCATACCGCCGCGCCCGCGCGCGCATCCACGCAAACCCGGACTCGGCCATCACATCCCAGCGCCAGGGCGGCAGGCCCCAGTCCTGGCCGGTCTCACTGAAGGCGTCGGGGGGGGCACCAATCGTGGCGTCGAAGCGAAACTCGCGTTGCCGGGCCCACACGTCGGGACTGTCCACCGAGTTCATGAACGGCAGGTCGCCGAGAATGCGCAATGGCCAGGCCAGCCGCTTGGCCTCGGCCCACTGCTCGGCGGCGATCCACTGCAGGTACATCCGGTAGTCGATCTCCGAACGCAGGGCCTGGCGGGCGGCGCTGACCGCCGTGGCCTCGGCGCGCGCCAGCAGTTCGGGCCAGAGGTGCCACGGCAGCTCTTCGTGCCACGCGTGCAGGGCCCGGAACACGGCGTACTCGTCGAGCCACCATGCCTCGTCGGCGACGAACGTCGCAAACCGCGCGGCCCGCGGCGAGCCGCGCGACACGTCGAGGCGGACGAATCGATCGTACGAGTGCCGGAGCCAGCGTTGCTTGAGCGTGCGAATCTCCGAGTAGCGGATGCGCGCCGACCCGCGCACCGATGCCAGCACGGCGCGGTCGGCGGCGTCGAGCGCCAGCTCGCCACCCAACCCGGCAAAGTCAACCACCTGCGGCAGCGAGATGTAGATCGGGTCGAGCGCCATCGCCGAGATCGCCGAGTACGGCGACCGCTCGATCGGCGGCAGCTCGTTGATCGGCAGGATCTGCAGCACCGACTGGCCTGCTTCACCGGCCCACTTCGCGAACATCGGGAGGTCGTGGAACTCGCCGAGGCCCCAGCTTTCGGTCGAGGCCAGCGTGAACAGCGGTACGCTGATGCCGCTTTGCCGCCGCGTCATGACGAAGTCCCCGCGGCGCGGCGCAGGACTTTGGTGACGGCCGGTTCGAACACCGTCGCCGCCGGCAGCAGGCTGAGCACCAGGTAGGCCTCGCGGGGAAAGTCGAAAAAGTAGCCGGGGTGCACGAGCACGTCGTCGCGGTCGAGCAACTCGAGGGCCAGCGCGTCTTCGGCGCGGACGGCCGGCACCTGCAGCACCGCGGACCACCCGCCTTCAACCGGCAACAGGTCAATCGACGGGTACGACGCCGAGAGCGTCCGCAAGGTGGTCAGGTTCTGGCGGACGCGGGCCAGGATCTGGGCGCGCACGGCGGCGCCCTGCTCGACGAGCGATGCCGCCGCCACCTGGACAGGGGTCGAGACCGACAGGTAGGTATCGGCGACCATCTCGAACGCCGCCATGGCCGCGTCCACCTTCGCCGCCGGACCGCCGAAGCCGATCCATCCCAGCTTCACCTGCGGCAGGCCCGCCGACTTCGACAGGCCGCCCAGGCTGAGGCTGAGCACGTCGCCCGCCGCCATCACCGGGGTCGCCGCCGGCGCCGGATCGAGCGGGTAGTCGGCAAACACTTCGTCGCCGATGATCGGCCAGTCGTGCGCGGCCGCCAGTTCCGATAGCGCGGCCAGGTCGTCGCGGTGCAGGAACGATCCGGTCGGGTTGTTAGGCGAGACGATCAGCAAGGCTTTGACCCGGGGATTCGCGGCGCGGCGGACCGAGTCAAGATCGATGCGCCAGGCGCCGTGATACTCCAAGTCGTACGGTACCGCCGTGACCGACTCGAGACGGGCGAGGTGCTCGAACAGCGGGTAACTCGGGCGCGGCACCAGCACGGCGTCGCCGGCATCGCAGAACAACTTGAACAGCAGCGCGTAGGCTTCGCTGGTGCTCGCGGTGATCGCCACGCGGTCCGCCGAGATGACAATGCCGCGGCGGCGAAAGTCGGCGGCGACCGCGGCCCGCGCCGGCCACAGGCCGAGCGGTTGCGGCTCGTAGACCAGGCCCTGCGGCTGCGACAGGCCGGCCAGCAGCGCCGGCGGGTAGTGCAGGCCGACCCGGGTCGGATTCGACTCGGTCAGGTCGGCCACGGCCACGCCGCGACGGCGCTTGGCGTCGATCGCGCGCGACAGGGCGTTCGGTTCAAGGCTCGCCGGCAGGCGTGACGACGTCATTCAGCGCGCAACCAGCTCCACGCGCTGAATGACATCCCCCTCGAGAACGCTGTCCACCACGTTCATGCCGTCGATCACGCTGCCGAACACGGTGTAGGCGTGATCGAGGCGGGGCGAGTCGACGATGTTGATGAAGATCTGGGCGTCGCCGGTGTCGCGTCCGCGCGTCGAAATGCCCACTGTGCCGCGCAGGTGCAGGCCGACCTCGTCGCGCATGTAGAACGGCTCGCCGGCGTACTCGTTGGCGCCCGGGCTGCCGCCCTGGATCACGAAGTTCGGCGCAATGCGATGGAACGTGAGGCCGTCGTAATAGCCTTCACCGGCGCGGCGGGCCACCCGGGCTGCCGACAGCGGCGCGGCATCGACCGCGAGGGCCACGTCGAACGAACCGCGGCCGGCCATGTGGAAGCGGAGGAACTTGCCGCGCAACGCATTCACCGCCGCCAGGGTCACCGTCGGGCCGGTCAGCGGCTGCGGCGCGGCCGTGCGGGCCTTGCCGGTCCACGCGGTCAACATCTCGGCGGCCTTCGCCGCGACGGCCGGATCAAAGTCCCTGAGGTAGCCCTCGAGGTGCACGGCCTGCGAGGCATCGCCGTAGCCCTGCAGGCGGTTCAGGATCGCCATGCGCGGATCGCGCGAGGTGTCCTTGTGCTCCTTGGTGATGCGGCCAAGCGCGGTGACGAGCGCGGGGGCGGCCGTCGCGGCGTGGCTCTGGTCTTCGAGCGCGAGGACCGCGGTCCTGACCAGTTGGTAGTCGGGGCGCGACAGCGAATCGACGGCGGCCGGCGCGGCCTCGGGCCGCTTCAGCTCGACGAGCGCGGTCAGCGCGGCTTCGCGCACGTTGTCCGAGGGGTCACCCATCAGCGCAGTGAGCGTCGCGGCATCGGCCAGCAGGCCGGCGGCGCGCGCCGCGTACATCCGCACCTGCCAGGTCGCATGCGCCGCAAAGGCCGGCAAGGCCTTTGCGGCCTCGGCGGGTTGCGTGCGCGCCAGCGACACCAGCGCATGGGCCGGCGCGTGCCAGGTGCGCGGCTGCGTCGACAGTGTGCCGGTGATTGCCGCCAGGTCCGACGGCCCTTCGGCGGCCGGACACCCGGCGCCGAGCTGATCGATCGCCTGCAGGCGCACGTGGGGGTCGGCGTCGTGCAATGCCGCGCGCACCGGTGCGCACGACGTCTGCTGCAGCTGCCGGCCCCATCCGCGCAGGGCCTCGAGCCGCACGCGCGGATCCTTGTCGGCCATGGCGCGCTTGAGCAGCACGTCGCGGTCGCTGATGGCCGCGTCGGTGGCCGCCGCGGCGGCCGCGAACCGCCGCACTTCTGCATCGGCATCGAGCAGGCCGCGCTCAATCACGGACGCGGTCGCCTGGTTGCCGGTGACGAGGGCCGCCATCGCCAGCCGCCGGGTGAGCACCGCGCGCGGGTCCGCCGGCGGGCGCTGCGCCGTGGCCGCCCAGCGCAGCAGGTCCCAGGTTCGCGGGCCAAGCGGCGGCAGCTTCTTCGCGCGCACGGTGCGGGCCAGCGACTCGAAGCCGCGGGCCGATCCGATGAGCGCGGCGGAGTCGACGTCGTTCAACGAGTCAGGCGACGGCAGTCCGGTAATCAGGACGTCCTCGGCCGCCGCTACCTGCTCGGCGGTGTCGTAGGGCAGGCGTCCGAGCGCCGCCGCGATCTCGCCCCAGGGCTCCCACGTATTCAGGTTGGCATCCACGGCCGCGCGGTCGATCAACAGCTTTTGCACCTCGACCACGGCCGCGGGCGTCCGCGCCATCTGCGCCAGCGCATTGGCGGCCTCGGCGCGAATGCCCACGCCGTCGGCCAGCGCGGGGGCGACGAGCGGAATCATGGCCGGTCGCTCGAGGCGCCCAATCGCGCGGATCGCCGTGCGCCTGGTGTTGCCCTTCAGGCCCTCCAGCAGCGGTGCCAGACCCGCCTCGGTGGTGGGCCGCGCATCCTCGGCCTGCAGCATCCGCTCTTGCAGGGATTGAGCCGCGGCCGGAGTGGCGTAACACAGCAGAACCAGTAGCAGTTTCTTCATCGTTTACGTAAACCGTAACAAGGGAGCAGGTCCACTTTATCGCCGCGAATACTCGAGCATCTGCGCCGTGAAATCGCAAGGATACGAGATCTTCACGTCGGTAATCGCCCCCAAGCCATTCGTGACCGGCGCGAGCTTCGGCATGACGAAGCCAGTGTACGACGGCAACTTCAGGTGATCCACGCGGGCCACCACTTCGTCCCGCAGGTCCGGGTCGAAATGCACGCCGTAGGTTTCGAACAGCTCACGGGCGGCGTGGTAGTCGCCCTGGGACTTGATGCGCTGCACTTCGGCCAGCAGCCGCGCCACGCCCGACCGGAACGCGTCGGAGTCATTCAGGACGAAAAACGTCTTGCCGTCCCGGCGACGCACGTCGATGGCCTTGGTGTTGGCCAGCAGCCAGTGAACAATCGCCTGGCGGTTGCGCATGTGGTCTTCTTCGAGCTGCGCGCCGACGCGGACCCGGCGCAACTGCACGAGCGCGTTGCGCGCGTACGCCTCGTACTCGGTCTGCACCACCGCCTGCTGCTCGTCGGCCGGGACCAGCCCGATCTCCGCGAGGTACGGGTCGGCGACAAAGTACAGCGCGACCAGGTCGGCGCGCGACTCCTCGAGCGCCGAATACTGCTCTTTCAGCAGGTCCTGGGGCGTCTGCTGGATGTGATCGGCCATGCGGCCGGAGCCGTGGCCGAGCACCTCGTGGATCTCGGTGGTCAGCTCGCTCGCAAACGCGCCCCACCGCTTCGCCCGCTCCACCTCCGCCTCATCCCACGCAAACTCGTGGCGGTAGCTGTCGGGCATGGACTTCTCGTACGCCTCGAGGACATTCGAGAGCGACACCGACTTGCTGCCGTGCTCTTCGCGGATGCGCTGGTCGTTCGGCAGGTTGACGCCAATGGGCGTGATCGGGCCGGAGTCGCCAATCTCGATCACGACTTCAATCGCCATCGCCGAGACGCCCTGCACCTTCGGCTTGCGGTACCGGGGATCGATGGGCAAATGGTCCTCGAACCGCTGGGCGTGGGTCGCCAGCGCGCGGATCTTCTCGGTGCGCTCGTGGTTGGCGTAGTAGACGAGGCCCTCCCAGGCGCCCTTCATGCCGCGAGCGTCCATGTAGACCTCGATGAAGCCATTCATGGTGTCAACCGCGGTGTCGCGGTTCTGCACCCAGGCAATGTCGAACGCTTCGCGCTCGGCGGCGGCGCCGGTTTCGTAGAACCGGATCAGCGC
>JBEGVQ010000116.1:0-20591 GCA_041178345.1 Acidobacteriota bacterium
CCGCCACGCGCCGCGATTCCGCGATGTACGACTTGCGGATACCCAGCTCGCGATTGACCACCGGCGGGTTCACGAACACGAAGAACTTCTCGCCCCGCGGCGCGCCGCTCCGGCTGACGAGCGAAAACGGCCGCTCCGCCAGCCGCTCCGCCAACTCCGCCGGGTTGGCGATGGTCGCCGACGAGCAGATGAACTGTGGATTCGAGCCGTAGTGCCGGCAAATGCGTTGCAGCCGCCGCAGGACGTTGGCGAGATGGCTGCCGAACACGCCACGATAGGCGTGCAGTTCGTCGATCACGATGAACTGCAGGTTCTCGAACAGCTTCGCCCATCGCGGATGGTGCGGCAGGATGCCGGAGTGCACCATGTCGGGATTGCTGAGCACGATGTGCGCCCTGGTGCGGATCGTGCGGCGGGCATCCTGCGGCGTATCGCCGTCGTAGGTGTGCACGCCGATCTCTTCCTGACCTTCCCCGCCGCTGGCCTTGCTGATGGCGCCAACGAGCTCGTGCAGTTCGGCCATCTGGTCTTGCGCCAGGGCCTTGGTCGGGAACAGGTACAGCGCCCGCGTCGCCGGGTTTTTCAGAACGCGATCGAGGACCGGCAGGTTATAGCACAGGGTCTTGCCCGATGCCGTGGGCGTGGTGACGACGACCTGCTGCCCACGGGAGACGAGCTCGAAGGCTTCGGCCTGGTGCGTGTAGAGCTGCTGGACACCGCGGGCCTCGAGCGCGGCACGCAACCGCGGCTCCAGTCCTGCCGGAAACGGCGCGAAGGCGGCGTCGACGGCAGGCAGCCGCCGAACGGCGGTCACGACCTCGTCCGGGGTATCGGGACGGTCCAGGGCCGAGCCGGAGGCCAGGACCTGTAGCGCGCTCTGGAGGGCTACCTGCTTGTGTTCGAGCGAGCGCCGTGCGGGCAGCGTCGCTGGGTCTGACGCCATAGGTAATCGTGTGCAATGCTACACGATCATTGGACGAAAGGGCGAACAAAGCACAAAACCTGGTGTTTGCCACTATAGTTCCCACAACCATGCCCACTCTCGTCCGCCGCCTCGGCCTGTTGAGTTCCATTGGCATCGTCATCGGCATCACCATCGGTGGCGGCATCTTCCGCACGCCCGCCGGCATTGCCACGCGGGTGCCCGACCCCATGCTGATGATGGCCGTCTGGATCATCGGCGGCATCATCGTGTTGTGTGGTGCGCTCGCCTTTGCGGAACTGTCGGCGGCCATGCCCGAGACGGGGGGCATGTATGTGTACCTGCGCGAGGGCTGGGGCCGGCCGGTCGGTTTTCTGTACGGGTGGGCGCAGCTGGTACTGATTCGCGCGGCGGCGCTCGGCGGCATCTCGTCGGTGTTCGGCGAGTACTTCATGCGGGTCTTCGGACTCGATCCCATTGCCCACCCGGCCTGGGCCGACTATCTAGCGGCCGGCGCCATCATCTTCGCGGGCGCCACCAACATCGTCGGGGTCCAGCTCGGCGCGTTGTTCGCGGGCATCTCGACCATCACGAAGTTCGGGGCGCTGGCGCTGCTGGTCGTGGCCGCGTTCCTGCTGGGCGGCGATGCCGGCGCCTCGTTCTCCCACCTGGCCTCCAACGGGGCCGCGGTCGATGCCGGCGTGTTCGGCCTGGCGCTGATCTCGGTGATGTGGGCCTACGACGGGTTCGCGGATCTCACCTTTGCGAGCGGCGAGGTCAAGGATCCGCAGCGCAACCTGCCGCGGGCAATCATCATCGGCACGGTGATGATCATCGCGATCTACCTGCTGGCGAACGCGGCCTACCTGTATGTCAGCCCGATCGACAAGGTAGCCAGCTCGCCGCTGATTGCCGCCGACACCATGGGCGCGCTGTTCGGCCAGATCGGCGTCTCGTTCATCGCGGTGGTCGTGATGATCTCGACGTTTGGATCGTTGATGGGCAGCATGCTCGCGTCGCCGCGCATCTTCTTCGCGATGGCCGACGACAAGCTGCTGTTTGCCCCCATCGCGCGGGTGCACCCGACGTGGCACACGCCGTATGTCGCCATTGCGCTGGCCTCGGTGCTGGGCGTGGCCATGGTGATGACGCAGACCTTCGAGCAGCTGACCGACACGTTCGTGCTCGCGATGTGGCCGTTCTATGCGTTGAGCGTCGCCGCCATCTACACCTTGCGGAAGTCGCAGCCGGACCTGCGCCGGCCCTACAAGGTGGTGGGTTATCCGTTCGTGCCGGCGGTGTTCATTGCCGCCGCGCTCTACCTGGTCGTCAATGCGCTGATCAACGATCCCGTGTGGACCTCGATCACGTTCGGCGTGGTGCTGCTGGGGCTTCCGGTCTACTACGTGTGGTTCAGAACATCCGCGACTGGCAGCCGTCCACAACCACGGTAGTGCCGCTCACCCAGCTCGCCTTGGGTGAAGCGAGAAAGGCAATGGCGGCACCGACCTCCTCGGGCCGGCCAAACCGGCCGAACGGCAACTCCTTCGCGATGAAGTCGGCGATCCCCTTGGGATCCGCCTGCTGGCGCTTCCACCACGATCCGCCCTCGAACATGATCGAGCCTGGGGCCACCGAGACCACGCGAACCTGATCCTTCGCCAGTTGCTGGGCCAGCGACTTGGTGAGGCTGATCTCCGCCGCCTTCACGGCGTTGTAGGTCATGCGGCCGCCGGATTCGCGCCCGAAGATCGACGACACCATGACGATGACCCCGCCCTGCTTGCGCAAGTGTGGCACCGCCAGGCGCGACGCGCGAATGGCCGGGAACAAGGTGTGGTCGAACGCTTCGTGCCAGTCGGCGTCGCTGGTCGCCTCGAGATCGCCGCCCTTACCCACGCCGACGTTGTTGACGAGCACGTCCAGCCGCCCAAACGTCTTGATCGCCGTCTCGATGACCGAGGCCACCCCGTGCTGGGTCGACACGTCGGCGGTCACCGCCTCGGCGCGGGCCCCGCTCGCCGCGGCCGCGCGCAACTGCTCGACGGCGATCTGCAACTGCTCGGCGCCCCGCGCGCACACCACCACATGCGCGCCCTCGCCAATCAGGGCCTGCGCCGCCGCCAATCCCAGCCCGCGGCTGCCGCCGGTCACCACCGCAACTTTTCCCGTGAGCCCTAAGTCCATATCTCCCTAACCTGGCACCCTTGGCACCTATCTCCCCGTCAAATCGTTCAGCCGCCAGTCGAACTCGTGGAACACCATGACGAACTCGTTCCGGCGAAGGAACTCGGCTTCGTCCGGCACAATCAGCGGCTCGATCAACGCCAGCACCGAGCGTTCCAGTGGGCTGCGGGTCGCGTACATCGCCGGCGCGCGATTCGCCAGCGTTCGCGTGAACAACGCCTCGCGCCATGAAAACATCGGGTTCACCGACAGCCGGTTGTTGCCGGCATCCACTTGCACCAGGACTCGCCGCGTCACCAACTCGCTGGTCATCGTCGTCAACTGCTGGTCGAGCCGGTCGGCGGTGAAGGCTTCACTCTTGAGGCGGCTGCCGCCGATGGCGCCACGGCCAAGCGCCAGCAGCGCGCGCGGGTCATCGAAGCCACCGATGACGTCCCGCTCGAGGGCGTCGAGGGTCAACTGGCGGCCACCAGCGCGGAACGTGCGGCGTTCGAACGCACCGGGAATCTGGCGGACGCTGTTCGCCGGGTAGTCAGGGGCTTTGCCGCGAATGGGATAGCCGTCGATCACCGAGCGCAGCACGAAGGCGTTGTAGGCGTTAATCCAGTACGCGAGCTGCCGCGGCTGCGGCCACCGGGCCACCGTTTCGGCGCCCACCTCGCTGATCGCCTGGACGTAGCGGTCGAACTTGGCGCGCTCCTGCCGGAGCGCGTAGTAATACACGAGGCCGTCACGGACGTAGAGATCGAGAATTTCGTCGAACGGCTGGTGCAGGGGATCGACCGTCACCGTGACTGGCTCCTGCGCCGCCGGCGGACCGGCGATCAGGAGAACCAGCAGGGCCGTTGCCATCAATCGCATCGTCTTTAGAGCTTAGCCAAGAACGCGGTCAACGCGGCGTTGAATGCGTCGGGCTGCTCGAGATTCGACAGGTGCCCGGCAGCCGGGATGGTCACGAGCGTCGCGCCGGGCACCGCCTCGGCAATGCGCCGTGACTCCTCGGGCGGCGTGAGTTCGTCTTCCTCGCCGACGATCACCAGGGTGGGCACGGTGATTTGCGCCAGCAGGGCCGTGGAATCGGGGCGATGCATCATGCGGTGAATCGCCCCGCGAATCGCGACCGGCGACTGCTGCTTGATCAACCGTCGCACCTGCGCCTCGACGGCCGGATTCAGCTCCTGGGTGGACTTGCCGAGCAGCCTGGGCATCATCTCCCGCGCCACCCCCGAGGGGCCTTCGCGATCGACCAGCGCCAGCATGTTGCGCCGGTTGGCGCGGCCTTCCGGCGTGTCCGCAGTGGCGCGGGTGTCGGCCAGGATCAGCGCCTCGATGACCTGGGGTGCGCTCTGCAGCAAGGCGAGCGCAGCGTAGCCTCCCATCGACAGGCCGCCGATCACCACGCGCGAGAGCGACAACTCGGCCAGCAGGTCAACCACATCGCCGGCGTAGTCCGAGATGGCCAGCGCGCTCAACGAATCGAGCTCGGTGGAGCCGCCAAAGCCACGGAGGTCCGGCGTGATCAGCCGCCAGCCAGCGGGAATGGCGCGCATTTGCGGCTCCCACTGGTTCGCGCCGAGCGGAAAGGCGTGCAACAGCACGTAGGTCCGCAGCGTGCTGTCGCCAGGGGCCGAGTCGAGATAGGCAATGGTGCTGGAGCCGATGTGACAGTACTGGCGCGTCATTGAGGGATCGCCGGCATTGTATATCGCCAATCGGGTCTGACCCGACCGCGGTACCAAGCACTAAATCTCGATCGCGCCGCCAAAGGTCTTCAGGTGGTCGCGGAACGTATACGCGGGATTCGCCGCGCGCTTGGCGAGGTAGCCGTGCAAATCAAGCTGCGACCGCAACAACTCGCCCTTCAGCAGGCGGGTCGCTTGCGCACCCTCGCGGACGGCAATCGCCCGTGCCGTGTCGATCACCTCGGCCAGGTGGGTCAGGCCGACGAACACGACGCCATCGTCATCGGCAAAGACGACGTCGCCGGACGAAACGGTGGCCGCGCCGAACCGGGCGCGGCTGAGCGCATCGTCGGGGCGCGACCGCAGTTCGAGCGGCCCGTTTGGACAGGTGCCGAGGCTCCACACCTTGGCGCCAATGGCGCGAATGGCGGCGGTATCGCGATGGGCGCCCCAGCAAAGCGTGGCGGCCAGCCGGCTCATGTGCGCTTCTCCCACGACGAGGTCGCCGATGCAGCCTTCGTCGAGGCGGCCGCCGTTATCGACCACCAGGATGTCGCCGGGATTGGCCGAGGCGATCGCTTCGAGGAAGACATCGGTACTGCCGGCGTGCCGGGCCGGACAGACCGGACCAGCGATCCGGGAGCCCGGGATGGTGCAGCGCAGCCCCGGAGGTCCGACGCGAACCGGCAATGACAGTTGCACGCACGCGTCGGCAACGAAGGGCGTGCTCCACTCGAATCCGGCAGGAATGGCCATGGCGACATTCTAAGGTGTCTAGGGTGCCTCTGGTGCCCCGAGTCAGGGGCCCGCAATGATCGACAGGATCAGGTCGCCTAAATCCGAGGCCTTGCGGTCGCCCACGCCTTTGACGTGACGCAAACCCTCGATGGTTGCCGGCTTGGTCCGGGCGATCTCGCGCAGGGTCGTGTCGTGGAAGATGACGTACGGCGGCACGCCGCGCTTGCGTGCCACCTGCATGCGCATGGCGCGCAGCGACTCGAACAGGTCGCGATCAACGCCTTCCCAGCCTTCCGTTTCGACCCGGGCGCGCTTGGGCAGCCGGCCCTTTTCGGGACGCTTCTGGCGCGCGAGCGTCAGGTCGGGCTGCGCGCCGGCATCCTTCAACAGCGCCAGGCCTTCCGCGGTCAGTTGCAGGATCGGATACTCATCGCCGCCCTGCTGCAGCAGGCCGTGCGCCAGCAGTTGATCGACGTAGCCGCGCAACTCGTCGATGGTCGCGTCCTTCATCAGGCCGAACACTGACAGCTCGTGGTGGCCACGCGACCGCACCTGCTCGCTGTCGCTGCCGCGCAGCACGTTACTGACGTGCGCGGCGCCGAAGCGCTGACCGACCCGCGCGACGCAGGACAGCACCTTGCGGGCAATGGTCACGGGGTCGGCCACCGTCTCCAGTTCGCCGAGGCAGTAGTCGCAGGCCCCGCAGTCGTCCTTGGTGAAGGTCTCGCCGAAGTAGCCGACCAGGCGCTTGTGCCGGCAGCCGACGCTGGCGGCGTAGCGCTCCATGTCGCGCAGCAGCGTGCGGCGCGCGTCGGACATCTCGCCGTTCTTCTCGAGCATGACGCGCCACTTCAGGAAATCGGCGCCCGAGGCGATCAGCACGCACTCGGCTTCGAGGCCGTCACGGCCGGCCCGGCCTGATTCCTGCTGGTAGTGCTCGAGCGACTGCGGCGCGCCGGAGTGGATCACGAACCGCACGTCGGATCGGTCAATGCCCATGCCGAAGGCGACGGTCGCCACCACCAGGTCCACTTCTTCGTTCAGGAACGCGTCCTGGTTGCGGCTGCGTTCCTCGTCTGGCAGTCCCGCGTGGTATGGCCGCGACCGCCAGCCGGTGTCGTCGAGCCACTGCGAAAGGCTGTCCACCTCCTTGCGCGAGGTGCAGTAGATGATGCCGGCCTGGCCGCGATGGCGCTCGAGCACGTCCAGGATCTGGGCCTTGAGCGTCGCCCGCGCCAGCACCCGGTACACCAGGTTCGGCCGGTCGAACGAGCCGACCAGTTCGGCGGCGTCGCGCAAGCCCAGCTGCGCGATGATGTCCTTGCGCACGCGCCCGGTCGCGGTGGCGGTGTAGGCGTGCATGCTCACCGACGGCCACCGCTCGCGCAGGCGCGCCAGCTGGCGATACTCCGTGCGGAAGTCGTGCCCCCACTGGCTGATGCAGTGCGCTTCGTCCACGGCGATGAAGCTGACCGGTTTCGATTCCAGCAGCTTCAGAAACCCGTCGCCACCGTCGCCGACCAGCCGCTCCGGCGCGACGTAGAGCAGGCGGTAGCGTCCGTCGCGAATGCCGCGCGTGACCTCGGCCCTGGCTTCTGACGACATGCCGCTGTTGTAGTACGCCGCCGCGACGCCGTTGCCGACCAGCGTGTCGACCTGGTCCTTCATCAGGGAGATCAGCGGCGAGACGACAATCGCCAGCCCGTCACGGGCGATCGCCGGCGCCTGGAAGCAGAGCGACTTGCCGCCGCCGGTGGGCAACACCAGCAGCGAGTCACGTCCGGCCATCACCGCTTCCATCGCTTCGAGTTGGAGGGGGCGGAAGGAGCTATAGCCCCAGTATTGTTCGAGTATTCCGGTCAGCAACTGGCGTTCCGTTTTCGTAACTGCGTCCCTGCGAAATGAAAAAGGCCGGGATCACTCCCGGCCCTTCGCATCGTCGGCCCCTTACAAACTAGGCACAGCCTGAGGTCGTGCCGCAATTGCTGCACTTGTAGCAGGCGCCGCTGCGCACCATGATCGACCCGCAGGTCGTGCACGGCGGCGCGTCCTCCTGGTTCTGCATGGCGGCGAACGGGTTGGCCTGCGGCACGATCACGCCGGTCGTGCTGACGGTCGCGGTCACCGAGGCGGTGACCTTCGGCGCCGGCACGGCGGCGGGGTCGGCGGCGTAGCCGGCGGCGGCTTCGTCGCGGTTGTTCACGCCGGCGTTAAACTGGGCCTCGGCCGAGAGGAACTTCGACGCCATCCAGCGGAAGATGTAGTCGACGATCGACTTGGCGAACCGCACGTCGGCGTTCTTGGTCATGCCCGACGGCTCGAACCGCACGTGGCTGAACTTGTCGACCAGGGCCTGCAGCGGCACGCCGTACTGCAGCGCGTAGCTGATGGCCTGGGCAAACGCGTCGGCAAAGCCCGAGATGGTTGAGCCTTCCTTCGCCATGACCAGGAAGATCTCGCCCGGCATGCCGTCCTCGAACAGGCCCACCGTGATGTAGCCCTCGTGGCCGGCGATATCGAACTTGTGCGTGATCGCCTGCCGTTCGTCCGGCAGCTTGCGGCGAGCCGGCGCCTTCTGCGCGAGCGCGGCCGCCACGGCCGCCTTCACGGCGTCGGTCGTCTGCTGGCTGATCACCACCCCCTTGGCGTCGATCGCCGCCTTCGAGGTGTTGAGCGGCTGCGTGCGCTTGGAGCCGTCGCGGTAAATCGAGACCGCCTTGGCGCCGAGGCGCCACGACTCCAGGTACGCCTGCTCGATATCTTCGACGCTGGCGTCCTTCGGCACGTTGACGGTCTTGCTGATCGCGCCCGAAATGAACGGCTGGGTCGCGCCCATCATCTTGATGTGGCCCATGTAATGGATGGACCGCTCACCCTTCGACGCCTTGAAGGCGCAGTCGAACACCGGCAGGTCGCGCTCCATGAGGTGCGGCGCGCCTTCGATGGTCTCCTGCTCGTCGATGTGCTTGATGATGTCGGCAATCTGCGAGGCCGTGTAGCCCAGCTTCTTGAGCGCGGGCGGCACCGTCTGGTTGACGATTTTCATCATGCCGCCGCCGACCAGCTTCTTGTACTTCACGAGCGCGATATCGGGCTCGACCCCGGTCGTGTCGCAATCCATCATGAAGCCGATGGTGCCGGTGGGCGCCAGCACGGTGGCCTGCGCGTTGCGGTAGCCGAAGTCTTCGCCGAGTTCGACCGCCTCGTCCCACGCCTGCCTGGCGCCGTTGTAGAGGTCGTCCGGGACGTGCTTCTGGTTGATGTCCTTGATCGCGTCGCGGTGCTTGCGCATGACCCGCAGGAACGGCTCGCGGTTGATGTCGTAGCCGGCGAACGGACCGCCGTGGTCGCGGGCAATCCGCGCCGACTGGGCGTAGGCCTCGCCGGTCATCACCGCCGTCAGGGCACCGGCGTAGTCGCGGCCGGCATCGCTGTCGTAGGGCAGGCCGCGCGACATCAGCAGCGCGCCCAGGTTGGCGTAGCCGAGGCCGAGCGGACGGAAGGCGTGGCTGTTCTTGGCAATCGCCGGGGTCGGATAGCTCGAGTTGTCGACCAGGATCTCCTGCGCGGTGATCATGGTGCGGCACGCCGCGCGATACGCCTCGACGTCGAATTCGCCATCGTCCTTGACGAAGGTCATCAGGTTCAGCGACGACAGATTGCAGGCCGAGTCGTCCAGGAACATGTACTCCGAGCACGGGTTGCTCGCGTTGATGCGGGCCGTGTTCGGGCTGGTGTGCCATTCGTTGACGGTGGTGTCGAACTGCATGCCGGGATCGCCGCACACCCAGGTGCCTTCGGCGATCAGGCGCATCAGGTCACGCGCCTTGTAGGTGTCCATCACCTCGCCGGTGGTCACGGCCTTGGTCTGCCACAGGCCATCGTCCAGCACCGCGCGCATGAACTCGTCGGTCACGCGGACCGAGTTGTTCGAGTTCTGGAAGAACACCGAGCCGTAGGCCGTCCCCGTGAACGAGCCGTCGTAGCCGGCGTCGATCAGCGCCCACGCCTTCTTCTCTTCCTCGACCTTGCAGCTGATGAAGTCGACGATGTCGGGATGCTCGGCGTTGAGGATGACCATCTTGGCGGCGCGGCGCGTCTTGCCGCCCGACTTGATCACGCCCGCGAACGCGTCGAATCCCTTCATGAACGACACGGGCCCCGAGGCCGTGCCGCCGCCGGCCAGCAGTTCCTTCGACGAGCGAATCGCCGAGAGGTTGCTGCCCGTGCCGGAGCCGAACTTGAACAGCATGCCCTCGGTCTTGGCCAGGCCCAGGATCGAGTCCATGGTGTCGTCCACCGCGTTGATGAAGCACGCGGAGCACTGCGGCGCCTTCTCGAAGCCGCAGTTGAACCACACGGGGCTGTTGAAGGCCGCCTTCTGGTTGACCAGCAGGAACTTGAGGTCGTCACTAAAGGCCTGCAGCGCCGCGTCCGAGGCGAAGTACTTCTGCTTGCGTGCCCAGCCGGTAATGGTGTCGACGACGCGGCCAATCAGCTGCTTGACCGAACGCTCGCGCTCGGGCGAGCCGATGTGCCCCCGGAAATATTTTGAGACAACGATATTGGTGGCCTGTTGCGACCACGACTTCGGGATCTCGACGCCCCGCTGTTCGAAAACAACGGTGCCCTTCTCGTTGCCGATGATGGCGTCGCGCAACTCCCATTCGACCATGTCGAACGGGTCGCTGCCGGCGGCCGTGAAAAAACGCGGAAACTCCAGGCCCGGGGAGGCCTCAGACTTTCGGCTTCGTGCTGACTCTGTCGGCTCAATGTTGCCCGACGACGAACTCATGGCCTGGCCCGCGGATGCCGCTGACAGACCCTTCTGGGAAGCGTCCTGCATGCTTCTTCCTCCGAATGGCGACACCCCTCCCCTATGGGGCGGACGCCCTAGCTAAACAAACGTGCTTCTAAAATTGGTTGGTACGCGGGTCTGACGTCTCTAAATCGGCTCTTTTGGTTCTCGAATTCGGCTCCGATTCAGGCCCAATCGTCCGACGCCGGGAGGTGCCAGATGATTGAAAGTCATCTTCGA
The DNA here is from genome assembly GCA_041178345.1 of Acidobacteriota bacterium. Lineage (GTDB taxonomy): Bacteria > Acidobacteriota > Vicinamibacteria > Vicinamibacterales > UBA2999 > 12-FULL-67-14b. Next base: position 10,568 of record JBEGVQ010000116.1, read on the forward strand.
GCGCGGAGCCAAATATGCGCCTGTAACTATTTGTTGTCAAGCGCTTAGCCACTACATGTTGCGTTTTTCTTTTAGGGCGTCCGCAATATATCTGGCAAACAGGCCAAGAAACCTGTATTCGCCATATTTTCGCTTAACGAAAGTTTTTCGGCAAGGTGAAGAACGGTTGGGGTGCAGCCATGTGCAACCGCGACGACCGACGATTAGATGTCAGAAGTCAGCGGACGAGCACGGCGGCGATGGTCGCCGCCTTATCGGCCAGCTTGCCGGCGTAGATGATGTTGCGTGCCTTGAGGGCGTCTTCAGCCTGCTGCAAGAAGCGGCGGGCCGCGTCCGCCTGGCCGCGACCATCGGCGTTCAACGCGGCCAGGTTGAGCCGCGCCAGGTCCCGTGACGCCCTCGCCATCAACTCGCGAATCGCACCGGCGGTCTGCGCCTCGGTCCCCGGTGACAGGCTGAGCGTCAGCGACGGCGCCGGCGGCTTGACGGCCTCCACAACCGGCTCCGGGGCCGGCGTCGACTCCGGCTTGGCGTCGGTCCGCTGGGGCCGCGACGGTGGCCGCGTGGGCACAGCCTCGGCCACGGGTGCCACCGGCACCGGAGCCGGCTCGTCCTTGTACGTCGTCACCACGCGCGGCGGCGGGGGCGGCGGATCGAGCAACGGCAGCTCCACGTCGGCGCGCACCTGCGCCTTCGCCGCGCACGCGGTGAGCGTCGCGGTGAGCAGTACGAGCGTCGAGAGGCGGCCCGCCATCATCATGTCAATTCTACCGAAGCCGCCGGCAAGACCACCTCGAATGCCGTGCCCACCCCGACCGTGGACTCGACATCAATCGTGCCGTTATGGATCTGGACGGCACGAAACACGAGCGCGAGGCCCATGCCCGAACCGCGCTCTTTGGTCGTGAAGTACAGCTCGAAGATGCGCTCGAGGTTCTCGGGCGCAATCCCCACCCCGGTATCTTCGACGCGCACGCTGACGCGATGGTCTGGCAGGGCGCTGCAGGCCATCGACAGGCGGCCGCCCTTCGGCATGGCCTGAATCCCGTTTCGCGCCAGGTTCAGGAACACGTCGCGCAGCTGGGCCGCATCGCCTTCAGCCAGCAGCGCCGGGTCGCTGCAACGCGCGTCGATGGTGACGCCGGCGCGGTCGGCTTCGGGCCCGACGGCGGCCAACACGTTGCGAATCAGCGGCGCCACCGGCACCGGTCCGAACGACACCTCTTCGGGCCGCACGAATTTCAGGAACCCCTGGATGCGATCGTCGAGCTTGCGAATCTCGCCGGCGATCACGTCAAGGTGCGGAAACGCCGGACTCGCCGCATCGAGCTTTGCGCGCAGGAGCTCGATGTGGATCGTCATGGCGTTGAGCGGGTTCTTCATCTCGTGCGCCACGCCGGTGAACAACCGGCCGACGCGCGTGATGCGCCGCGACATCTCGCCCAACTGCGCCGGCGACAGCCCGCCCGGCGACGCGGCCCGCAGTTGCGCGCTCACCTGGTCGAACACATCCCCGAGGTCCCGCAGTTCCTCATCGTCGCGCAGGTCCAGGGTGGCGCCGAGGTCGCCGCGGCCCAGGCGGGTCAGGCTGCTGCGAATGACGTGCATCGGGCGCACCACCAGTTGCGCCAGCAGCATCGCCACGATCACGGCCACCAGCAACGCCACACCAGCAGCCAGCGCAGCCGGCGTGAGGGCCTTACGCAGCTCACGCCGCAGGATGGTCCTGGTAATGCCGACGCGAATCTCGCCGAACGGCGTTTCGCCGAGGGACATCGGCTGAGTCCACTCGAGATCGTCATCGCTCTCGTAGATCACCCGCAGCTTGCTGAACCCGTTCATCGCGATCAGTGCCTGCAGCTGCGGCCGCCGCGGGGCCGTCTTCCCGACCTGATCCGGAATCATCGAGGCAATCACCACCCCCGACGTGTCCACGATCGACGCATCCACCACATCGTCAGAGTAGAGCGCCGATTCCAGCACCGCCTGGACCTGGCGGCTGGTCCGGACATCGTTGTATGCGGACTCGCGCGTGACAATGACAATAGCCGCCTGTGAGTAGACGGCGCTGCCGAACGCCTCAAATCTCACCCGGCTCGCGTCGAGTAGTACGCCAGCAGTGATGATCAAGTGGAGCAGGCTCAGGGCGAACACGATCAGCGCCACCATGGCGGTAACGCCGAGGACCTGTTTCTGCTTGATCGACAACCGCATGCCGGCTCGACCTACCCGCGCACCTTAGGCACGTTAGGCACCTGAGGCACCCTTGGCACCTTCATCTTTGAAGCGGTTGAGTTTGTTGTGGAGGGTCTTGAGGCTGATACCCAGCATCTCGGCGGCACGGGTCTTGTTGCCGGCGGCGGCATCGAGCGTGGCGAAGATTAACTTCTCCTCGGCCTCGTCCACGGTCATCCCCGGGGCGATGGTCACGGCGTTGGCCGGGGGCGCGGCGGCCGGCGCGGCGCCGAGCGCCGGCAGGTGCGGCAGTTCAATCACCTCGCCGCGCGCGAGGATGATGGCGCGCTCGATCAGGTTGCGCAGTTCGCGGACGTTGCCGGGCCAGTCGTACTGTTCCAGCAGGCGCATCGCCGGCGGCGCCACCGTCTTCACGGTGCGATGATCGCGGGCGTTGAACTCGTCGATGAACGCCTGGATGAGCAGCGGCAAGTCGTCCTTGCGTTCCCGCAACGGCGGCAGCTTGATGCTGAACACGTTGAGCCGATAGTAGAGGTCTTCGCGGAGGCGGCCCTCGCGAATCGCCGTCCCGGGATCGATGTTGGTGGCCGCGAGCACGCGCACGTCGACCGCCTGTTCGGTACGGCCGCCCAACCGGCGGAACTTCCGCTCCTGCAGCACCCGCAGCAGCTTGACCTGGGTCGCCGGCGTCATTTCCGCGATCTCGTCGAGGAACAGGGTGCCGCGGTCGGCCAGCTCGAAACAACCCAGCCGCCGGTCGGTGGCGCCGGTGAAGGCGCCCTTTTCATGACCGAAGATCTCGCTTTCGAGCAGCGTGTCGGGAATCGCCGCGCAGTTGAGCGCGACAAACGGCGCGTTCGCACGTGGGCTGAGCTGGTGAATGGTCTGGGCCACCAATTCCTTGCCGGTGCCCGACTCGCCAAGCAGCAGCATCGACGCCGGCGTGGGCGCCGCCTGTTCGAGTACTTGATACAGGGCGCGCATGGCGGAACTGTGGCCGATGATGCGGCCGAATCGGCCGCTGCCGGTCAACTGGCGGCGCAGGGCCTGGTTCTCGCGCTTCTGCTGGTTGATCTCGGCCAGCCGCACCAGCAGCCGCTGCAGCTTGTGCGGATCGAGCGGCTTGGTCAGGTAGTCTTCGGCGCCGGCCTTGACCGCTTCGACTGCCGTGTCGACCGTGCCTTGCGCGGTCAACAGGATGACCTTGATCTGCTCGACCTCGCCGGCCAAGGCCTTGAGCAGGTCGAGGCCGCTCATGCGCGGCATGACCATGTCGGACACGATGATCGACGGCCGGAAGTCGGTGACCCGCTCGAGGGCCTCGGCGCCGTCACCGGCGGACGCCGCGGTGAAGCCCCACGCGCGCACCAGCTCGGTCAGTCCCGTCCGCGTCGCGGGATCATCGTCCACGATCAGGACGCGTTCGGCAGCATGGGAGGTCGGCTCGGCCACTGGTTCGAGTGTACCATCGGCCAGACGAGACTTGACGGTGCTGCCAGACCTTCCCGCGCACAGCGACCTCCCCGAACCCGCTCGCACCACTCCGCACGCCCCCGAGCCTCCTGCGGCCGAGGCCGTGCCGGCGCGCCGCCGTGGGCAAGCGTGGGCCGAGATCCTCCTGTGCTCGGGATACCCGACGCAGTTGCTGCTTGGGGCGGGCCTGCAAGCCGTGGGCATTGCGGCCGTGACGGCCGATGGCACGCTGTCGGCGACGTTCGTCTTCGCGTTGGCGCTCAGCGATACGGTGGTGCTGCTGGTGCTGATCTGGTGGTTGTTGATCCAGGGCGGCGAGCGGCCGCGCGACGTCTTCCTCGGCCGGCGTCCCGTGGGCGGCGAAGCCGTCGTGGGGGTGCTGTCGGTGCCGTTCGTGGTGGCGCTGATCGTGGTGCTGTCGCTCGCGATCCGGGCGTTCGTGCCGTTTCTTCGCAACGTGCCGGTCAACCCCCTGGAGGGACTGCTCGGGACCCAGACCGGCCTGCTCGCCTTCCTGTTTGTCGTGATCGTGGCCGGGGGGCTGCGCGAGGAGCTGCAGCGCGCGTTCCTGCTGCATCGGTTCCGGCACAACCTGGGCAGCGCCGGGCTCGGACTGGTCGTCACGAGCCTGGCGTTTGGCCTGGGGCATACGCTGCAGGGATGGGACGCCGCGATCCTGACCGGCGCCCTGGGCGCGGCGTGGGGCGCGATCTACCTGGCGCGCGGCAGCGCGATCGCCTCGATCGTCAGTCACAGCCTGTTCAATTGCGGCGAGCTGCTGCGCGCATTCCTGCGATAGGCATGACGGGGTCAGCCCCCAACGCACTAACTAGCTGGGGTCTGACCCCGTCGCTGCTACTGCGGCAGGAGCACGACGGTGGTGCGGCGGCGGAGGTCGGATATCCAGGCGGTGATCAGCTCGCGCCGGCGCGCCTCGACCAGGCGCTCGCGCAGCGCCGGCGCCGCCTGTTCGAAGGTGATGCCGGCGCGCTCGAAGGTGACGCGCTCCTGCGCGAAGAGCACGGCGACCTCAGCGTCGGTCGGCGTACTTGCCGAGGCAAACCGCTGCGCCAGGTAGGCCACGGTCCGCAGGTCGTCCCGCACCCAGGCGCGCAAGCGCGCCTCCGTAAAGCCGGTGGCCGCGAGAATCTGCGCCCACTCGCCCGGCGCCGGCAGCCGCAGCCGGAGCTCATCGAGCCGCGCCTCGACCGTGCCGTCCGACGGCGCGGGCGGCGCATAGCGCTGCACTTCGCGGAGCACCAACTCCCGATCGACCAGCAACTGCGTGACCGAGGCCGGCTCGGCCGCCGGCTCGGCGGCCACCAGCCCGAGGCGCACCGCCGCCCTGGCGTCACCAAGCGTGATTACCTGCGTGCCGACCATCGCCAGCGTGCGATCGAGCAGCTCGCCTGGCTGGGCCGAGGCCGGGACCAGCCCCGCCACGAGCACACCGCATAGGAGGGTCCGCATCAGAACGCTTGCCCCAGCGAGATGTGCAGCACGTTCGACCGCTCGCGCCCACCGGTGGCCAGCAGCTTCGTGCTGAGCTTGAAGCCCCAGTCCACCCGCAACGGGCCAATCGGCGACCGATAGCGGAAGCCGATCCCGCTGGTCAGCCGCAGTTCGTCCAGGCGGATGTCGGACGCCAGCTTGAAGACGTTGCCGGCGTCGGTAAACCACACGAACTGCAGGTTCTTCCAATAGGGCGCGCGGGCCTCGAAATTGAACACGGCGAGGCCGTTGCCGCCTTGCGGGAACCCCTGCGGATCAAGCGTCTCCGGCGTGCCCAGCCGATCGAGCGCGAAGCCGCGCACCGTGGTGTCGCCGCCGGCAAAGAACCGTTCGCTCGCGGGCAGGTCGCGAATCGTGGTGGGAAAGGCCGCCGCCCGCGACCGCTCCCGCGCGACGCCGGCGACGGGCGGTGCGGCGATCTCGTCGACCGCCGGCACCACCTGCGCGAAGCCCACCGCGACGCCCATGCGCGCGCCGGCCGCCAGCACGATGCCGCGGCCCGGCAACCGCCGGTAGATGAACGCCTGGGCGAAGCTCTTCACGAACCCCACCTCCGAACCGAGCCCCCTCGCGGCGATCGATCCGTCGAGGCCGAGCACCGACCCTTGCTGCGGATCGAGCACATCGTCACGCGAGTCGCGCAACACGGAGCCGAAGACCTTGGACAACCGGACCTGGGGAAACAGCCGATCGATCAGGAGTTGATCCTCTGACGCGATGCGTTCGTTGTAGAGCTTGGTGTAATCGAAGGTGTAGCGGCCGGTGACGGTGAAGCCGGTGAACCGCTTCGCGTAGTCGGCGGTCACGCCCTTGCGATTGAAATCGAAACTCGAACGCAGGCCCTGCTCGATGAACGCGCTGAACTGGGCGTCGCCGGTGGTGCCAAACGCCCGGGGCTCACGGAACGTGAACAACCCGCGATAGTCGTTGAGGCCGTAGCCGGCGTCGTTGCCGCCCTCGATCCCCTCGTCGCCGTTGCCCTTGCGCAGCGTCACCCGGGCGAACAACGTGACCGAACGGTTCTTGCCCCACAGGTTGCGCCGGCTGATGTCGAAGAAGCCGCGCGGCGCGACGTCGAGTTCCTCGTTGGCCTGCCCATCCTCGTCCTTGCCGGTGATGCCGCCGACTTCGATGCCGCCCCCGTAGCTGATGGTCGTGGCCGGCGCCTCTTCGAGGTCGACCAGCACGTCGCGGCTGTTGGACCCGGTGCGCGGCAGCTCACTCACGCGGACGCGGCGGAACAGGCCGGTCGCCGCCAGCTGGCGCTGGCTCTCGATCAGCGCGCCGTCGCTCAGCGGACTGCCGGAGCGAATGGTGAGCTCGCGCCGGATCAGGTCGATGCCGGTCCGCAGGTTGCCCTTGATCAGCACGCGATCGACGACGATTTGCGGGCCTTCCGTCACCGTCCAGGTGATGGCCACGCGGCGCTGGCCGTCGGCGAAGGCGAGCTGCGAGATCACCGACGCGTTCTGGTAGCCCAGGCCGCGATACGTCCGCAGCAGCGTGTCGCGGTCGGCAGCCAGTTGCGGCCGGTAGAACGGCCGTCCCGCCGACAACGCCAGCTGCGAGGCCAGCTGCGACGGCTCGAGGGCGGTGACCCCGTCCACCGTGACGCCGGTGACCTCGGTTGGTTGTCCCTCCTCGACGCCGAACCGCACCTCCACCGGCCGGAACGACGCGCCGCCGCGCGATTCGGCGGGCAGCACCCGGACGGCCGGCGTCACGGTCGCTCGCGAATAGCCCCGCACGTGGTACAGCTCGGTGATCGCCGAAGCGACAATGCCCACCCGCGCCTCGACGTAGGGCTCACCCGCCTTCAGCTGCAGCAGCAGCGGCGCAATCTCGGTCTCGCCGAGCCTGTCCAGCCCCGAGACCTCGACCAGGCTGATGCGGTGCTGCGGCCCGCGGGTCACGGTGAAGGTGACGATTACCTGGTCGCCCTCCTGGCGGCGGGCGAACGGGGCCTGCGCCGCGCGATAGCCGGCGCGCCGCAGTGCGTCCTCGATGCGGCGGCTGGCGTCTTCAAGCAGGTCCTGGTCGACGGTGCGCTCCTCGCGCACCGGCACCAGGTCCTCGCGATTGCCCTCGAGGGGATCGCCCTCGAACACGACCCGCACCTGCGGCCCCGGTTCGACGGCCACCTGGACATCGACGTCCGCGCCGTCGGCCGAAAACTGGTGCGTCTCGCGCACGCGCGCCTCGTAGTAGCCGCGACCGCGGAAGTCCTCCTCGTACTCGGCCATGCGGGTCTCGAGCGCGGTGCGATCGAACGGGCGCCCGGCCTGCAGGCCTAGACGCGCGATGACCTCGGCCTCTGGTGCGGACCGCGACGTCGTCACGGCGATGGTCCGGATCGAGGCGCGCGAGCCGGGATCGATCGACAGCACCAGCGTCACCCGCTCGGGCCGGGACCGACTCTCGTCGAGGCGCGGCAGGATGACCGCCTGGCGGAATCCGCGGTCGGCATAGAAGGCCCCGAGCACGGTCACCATCTCCGGCACCCGGTTGGCCGACGGGAGCGCGCCAAACCGATCCGCCAGTTCGGCGCGGATAGCCGCGTCGGACACCTGGGCATCGCCGTCGATCTCGATCGCGCCGATGCGGCGCACCGGAGTCAACAGCCACCGGACCATGACGCCCTGGGCCGACGGCGCCGCCACCACCCGCACATCCTCGAAACGGCCGAGGCCCACCAGATGATCGATCGTCGCCCGAACGTGGATCATGGTGAGCGGTTCGCCGATGCGGGTCTCGATCAACTCGATCACCGCCGGCTCGGTGAGCGGCCTGCCGCCGACCTCGACCAGCACGTCGGCAATGGTCTGGCCAACGTACTGGCGGGCCACGGCCGCGTCGGCGGCCAGCAGCAGCACCACCACGACCACGGCGGCGCGCATCAGAAGGCGTGCCTCTTGCGGACTTCGAGCGCGTAAGTCCGGTCCTCGTTCTGCGACAGCACCCATGACAGCGTGTCGCTTTCGTCGAACTCGAGCAGGATGATCTGGTCGTACTCGGCCGACGACAGGCTGCGCGCGTAGGTCAGGAAGACCCGGCTCGAAATGCGCTTGCCGATGGTGACCCGCGCCGTGGGATTGAGGTTGACCCGCGCCGACTGCTGGTACGGATCATTGAGCAGCGGCGTGATCTGGAAAGTGTCGACGCCGAAGGTCTGCTCAACGACGCGGCCGACTTCCGCCGAGAGGGCGCCGGTCAGGGCCCGCGTGGCCCGCGCCTCGACCAGGCGCTGTTCCTGTTCGTTCGGCCGCTGCAGCCGGGCCAGCTCCATGTCGCCGCTGATCGCCTGGTCACTGAACAGCAGGGTCAGGATATCGAGCGTCTGCAGCGGCGGGTCGGACTGGAACTGCGGCTGCAACCGGTCGGTCGTGCCCGCCATGCGCATGGTGATGCGGTAGGTTTGCCCGGGCACCCGAACGCGCGTCTCGGCTTCGATGTCGAAAAACGGCTGAATCCGTTCGGAGTTCGCGAAGTCGAGGCTGCCGCGCGTCACCTGGTAGCGGCGTCCCTCGAACTCGACATCGCCGCGGACGATCTCGGCGCTGCCAAAGACCAGCGGCCGGTCCAGCGTTCCGCGCAGGGTCAGGTCCGCGCTGGCCACGATGCGCGCCTGGTCGTTGTCGATGCGGAGCGTGGACGGCGCCAGCAGCCGGACGTCAAGCCGCAACGCCGACGGGGCCGCCACCTGGCCGGCCACGGTCGGCGGGGCCGGTTCGCCGCCGGCGAGGCCGCTGAACAGGCCGCCGGAGGTATCGATGCCGCGGGTCCAGCTCGCGCTCTTGACGTTGACCGTGCCGGTCACGACCGGCGACGCCGCGGGTCCCTGCAGCGCCAGCGACCCATCAACCAGCGAGCGCATCCCTTCGGGATAGCGCAGGCGCATGTCCTGCCCGGTGGCCGTCACGTCGAACTCGCTCAGCTGATACGCGGCCAACCCGATGCGCCCGCCGAACTGCACCGCCCCGCCGCCGAGCCGCGCGCCGAGCCCGTCCAGGCGCACGCCGCTCGCGTCGAACGTGACGATCCCGTTCACCTCTTCAAGCGCGTTCGGAAACGACAGCTGGCGGATCCGCCCGCCGGTCAGGAGCGCGTTCCCGGCCACCACCGGTTCGCGCGCCGTGCCGGTGATGCGCGCCGTCACCTCGGCCCGGCCCGAGCTGCGGACGTCCGCGACAACCCCCTGCAACACCGCCAGGTTGGCGGCGCCGTTGGCCTGCAGCGCCAGCGACTGGTCGCGCAGGTCGACCGTGCCCGACAGATCCAGCTCGGTGCCGTCGCCGACCATGCGCAGCGAGTCCACCACCAGCGACTGCCGCTCGATGCCCAGGCGAATCGGCGCGGCGTTGCGCAGCTGGTAGTCGACCAGCCGCAAATCCACGGATTCGACCGTCGTGTCGACACGCAGGGCATCGGGGTTGTACAGCTCACCGACGACGCGAATGGTGCCACTGGCAATGGCGGAGGTAAACGGCGAGAACGCCGGCTGGAGCGCGCGGACGAACGGGTCAAGCGACGAATCGCTGATGCGGAATGACATCTCCGCATCCATCTCGTCGTTCAACTCGACGCGGCCGGTGCTCGACACGGCCAGCCGCGCCGAAGCGACTTCCATCTCGTAGGTCATCAACAGGCCGCGCATCGACAACCGCCCCGACATCTCGCCAACGCCCTCGTCGCCGAAGAACAGGTCGCTGGCGCTGAAGCGGACGTCGTAGCGAGGCGCCTCGAACGTGCCGGTGCCAGTGGCGCTGAAGTCCAGCGACCCGGAAATGGTCGGGTAGCCGGGATAGGTCGTGAGCGCCAGGGTTTCGACGGCGACATTACGGCC
>JBEGVQ010000117.1:0-46866 GCA_041178345.1 Acidobacteriota bacterium
GGCCGGCGGCGATGCACACCGCATCGAGCTTCATGTCGGCCAGGATGTCCGACACCTCCAGGGGGTGGACCAGATACGGCTCCCCCGAATGGCGGATCTGTCCCTTGTGCTCCAGGGCCGAGAAGACGTAGGCCCGGCGGAGCAACTCGAGATCGGCGTCCGGGCTGTAGCCCTGGACCTTGTCCAGCAGATCCTCGAAGCGAATCATGAAGTTCGGTGTCTAATTGCTTATCGGTCGCTGATGGCCCGGCAACTATCGCTGGGGTCCAGCTGAAGCCGGACGCTACATTTGGAGACAAGCCGGGCCGGGCCGCTGTGCCACGTGGCGTCCGCCTTCAGGCGGGCCTTGATTCATCATAGGGCATGACCTCACTGGTGGTTGCGGGGGGTCTCGAAACGAAGTTATACTTTCCGGCCTCGCGGCTTGAACGTGTTTTACAGGGACTTACAGGGGGAATTCTGATGAGAAAGCGGTCTTCGGCAGCGTATTTGGCGCTGGTTGTCGGGCTGAGCGTCACGTTGGCCGGTTGCGGATATGTCAGTCAGGTCCGCGCCATGAAAGCGTTCAAGGACGGCAACAAGGCCTACGCCGCCAGCGACTGGCGGGCGGCCGTCGAGAAGTATCAAGAAGCCGCGGACATGACCGCCGCCGACCCGGCCTGCGAATGGTGCCCGGCCATTTATTTTTACCTCGGCAATTCGTACGACAACTTGTACCGGCCGGCCCGGAAGGGCGAGCCCGAGAACGACGCCTTGTTGATGAAGGCGGTCGAAAACTACAAGCTCGCCAGCGAGAAGCTGACCGAAGAGTCCAATCCGAAGCGCTCGCTGGCCCTGGAGTTCCTCGTCTCGGTCTACGGCCCCGACAAGCTGGCCGACCCGACCCAGGCTGAACCGGTCGTCAAGCGCATGATCGAACTGGCGCCGAACGAACCGACCAACTACTTCCAGCTCGCCAAGATCTACGAGGACTCGGGCGAATACGAGCTCGCGGAAGAGACCTATCTGAAGGGCCGCGATGCCAAGCCCAACGACCCGACCGTCTACCTGACGATTGCCGGCTACTACAACCGCCAGGGCAATTTCGAAAAGCTGGTCGAGAACCTGCGCAAGCGCATCGAACTCGAGCCGAACAACCCCGAGGCGCACTACACGCTGGCGACCTACCACTGGGACAAGGCATCGCGTGACTTCCGCCTCACCGACCCGCAGAAGCGGCAGCTGGTGCTCGACGGCCTCGTGGCCGTCGACAAGGCGCTCGAAATCAAGCCCGACTACATCGAGGCCATGACCTACAGGGGTCTGCTGCTGCGCACGCAGGCGCTGGTCGAAAAGGATCCCAAGCTGCAGCAGCAGCTGATCCGCGAAGGCACCGCGCTCGGCGACAAGGCAAACGAGATGCGCAAGGCCCGGGCATCCAGCTAAAATCTCATAACCTGGGCGGTTGGTTAATCGCCCAAAACCACAAAAACGGGCCGGTTCCGCAATGCGCGGACCGGCCCGTTTCTGTTTACCCGCACGTAACCCGCAAATGAGATAATTCAGGCTCTGTTCAGGAGCGATGTACATGAAACATTTGATTAGGTTTGCCTTCTCCCTCGTCGCCATTCTCGCCGTCGCGTCGACCGTCAACGCACAGGTCACCACCGGCTCTCTTCGCGGCAAAGTCCAGAACGAGCAGCAGCAGCCCGTCGCTGGCGCCAGCGTCATTGCCATCCACCTCCCCTCGGGCTCGAGCTACGAAGCCACCACCCGCAACGACGGCGGCTTCACCATCGTCGGCATGCGCGTCGGCGGCCCGTATTCGGTGACGGTGTCCTTCAGCGGCGGCGGCGCCGCCGCCTTTGCTCCCGAGACCCAGGAGAGCGTTGAGGTGAACCTGGGCGTCGCCACTGACCTGGCGTTTACGGTACGGGCCATTGCGGTGACCGAAACCGTCACGGTGACGGCGCAGTCGGACGCGGTGTTCGCGTCGAACCGCACCGGCGCGGCGACCGCGGTCACGCGCGAGGAGATGGCATCGCTGCCGACCATTTCCAACCGCCTCGAGTCGTTCGCGCGGCTGACGCCGTCCATGGGCGGCAACATGTCGTTCGCCGGTCAGGACAACCGCTTGAACAACATCACGGTGGATGGGTCTTACTTCAACAACTCGTTCGGCCTGGGCGGCCAGCCCGGCGACCGCACGGGCGTTGCGCCCATTTCGATGGATGCGATCGAGCAGATCCAGGTGAACGTGGCGCCGTTCGACGTGCGCTCGGGCAATTTCGTCGGCGCCGGCATCAACAGCGTCACGCGCAGCGGCACCAACCAGTTCCGCGGCTCCGGGTTCTACCAGTTCCGCGACGACGGCCTGGTCGGCAAGGAGGCCAAGGCCCTGCCGGTAAACCCGGGCACGTTCAACTTCACGAACTACGGCGGCTGGGCCGCCGGGCCGATCATCGAGAACAAGCTGTTCTTCTTTGGCAACGGCGAGAAGGAAGAGACCGAAGGACCGGGCACCACGTTCCGCGCCAACGCCGGCGGCGAGCCCGCGGTCGGCAGCACCACGCGCGTGCTGGCGTCGGATCTGACCGCGCTCAGCAGCTTCCTGAAGCAACGCTTCGGCTACGACACCGGCCCCTTCCAGGATTACGCGCACCTGACCCCCGGCCGGCGCCTGCTGGCAAAGTTCGACTACAACATCAACAACCGCAACAAGCTGAGCTTCCGGTACAACCAGCTCGATTCGGACACCGACGTGTTGCTGTCGAACTCGTCGTCGCTCGGCTTCGGCAGCCGCCGCAGCAGCACCTTCGGGCTGAACTTCCAGAACTCCAACTACAAGATTCTGGAGAACATCAAGTCGGGCGTCGCCGAACTGAACACCGTGCTCGGTTCGACCATGTCGAACTCGCTGATCGTCGGCTACTCGTCGCACGACGAGAGCCGCGAATCTCTCGGCAGTTTCTTCCCGATGGTGGACATTCTCGAGGGCGGCTCGGTCTACACCACCTTCGGCTTCGAGCCGTTCACGCCGAACAACGAACTGCGCTACAAGTCGTTCCAGCTCCAGAACAACTTCAGCAAGTTCTCGGAGAAGCACACCTGGACGGCCGGCTTCAGCTTCGAACGCTACGAGTCCGAGAACGTCTTCTTCCCGGGGTCGCAGGGCATCTACGTCTACAACTCGCTGCAGGACTTCTACGACGACGCGAACCGGGTGCGCCCGGTCACGCTCAACCGTTTCCAGGTCCGCTACAACAACATCCCCGGCCAGGACAAGCCGATCCAGCCGCTCGAAGTCGTCTACACCGGCGGCTACATCCAGGACGAGTGGACCGTCAACGACAAGCTCAAGGTGGTCGCCGGCATCCGCGTCGACGTGCCGGTCTTCGGTGAGACCGGATACACCAACGCCAACGCCGACGCGCTGACGTTCCGCGACGAAACCGGCGCCGCCGTGCAATACCAGTCGGGCAAGCTACCCGACGCCAACCTGCTGTGGTCGCCCCGCCTGGGCTTCAACTGGGACGTCAGCGAGAACCGCAGCACGCAGGTGCGCGGCGGCACGGGCGTGTTCACCGGCAAGCCGCTGTTCGTCTGGATTTCCAACCAGATCGGCAACACCGGCGTACTGACCGGCTTCATCCAGAACAACAACAGCACGGTGAACCCGTTCAACCCGGACCCCAACGCCTACAAGCCCACCAACGTGACCGGCGCGCCGGCCACCAGCTACGAGTTGGCGCTGACCGACGAGAACTTCAAGTTCCCCCAGGTGTGGCGCACCAACGTCGCCATCGACCGGCGCTTGCCCGGCGGCTTCACCGGCACGGCCGAGTTCATCTACAACCGCGACGTCAACGGGATGTACTACATCAACGCCAACCTGCCGGCCGCCCAGACGTCGTTCGTGGGCGCCGATAACCGGCCGCGCTGGACCAGCAACCGCATCAACAACGTCACCGGCAACCAGGTGAGCAACGCCACGGTGATCAAGAACCAGGATGTGGGCAGGTCGTGGAACGCGGTGTTCTCGGCGAAGAAGACCACGTCGTGGGGCATGTTCCAGGCCGCCTACAACTACGGCGAGAGCAAGAACACCGTCGACCCGGGTTCAATCGCGTTCGGCTCGTGGAGCAACAACGCGCACTCGGGCGATCCCAATAACCCGGGAACGAGCTACGCCGGCGCGTCGCCCGGACACCGCTTCTTCATGACCGGGTCGTACCGGAAGCAGTACTTCGGGTTCGGCGCCACCGCGATCTCGGCGTTCTTCGAGGCCCGGACCATCGGCAACGCCAGCTACACCTTCTCGGGTGACATGAACGGCGACGGCGGGTTCAACGACCTGCTCTACATCCACGCCAACACCAGCGAGATGAACTTCGCGCCGTTCACGTCGGGCGGCGTCACCTACACCGCAGCCCAGCAGGCCGCGGCTTGGGAGGCCTACATTGCGCAGGACCCGTACTTGAGCAAGAACCGCGGCAAGTACGCCGAGCGCGGTGCGGTGTTCCTGCCCATGGTCAAGCGCCTCGATCTCAGCGTCACGCAGGACCTCTTCACGAGCGGCGGTGGCGGCCATCGCTTCCAGTTCCGCGCCGACTTCATCAACTTCGGCAACCTGCTGAACGAGAACTGGGGCGTGTCGCAGCGGCTCGTCTCGAATCAGCCGCTCACCAACCCGGCGGTCGATGCCGCCGGACAGGCGACCTACCGGCTGCGGCTGGTCAGCAACCAGCTGATGTCGAAGAGCTACGAGCAGACCGCGGACTTGAGCGACGTTTACCGCGTGATGTTCAGCCTGAGGTACTTCTTCGGGTCCTAAGCCTTCCGCCTTCGCCGCGCGTCATTCGCGGCCTCGGCGGGACAAACCTCAAGGGCGGGTCCAAGCGGACCCGCCCTTTTTGTTTTGGCCAGTGCGCGATCGCAGCACCGTCGCCAAGGCGGGTTAATATTCCCCCATGACGAAGACCGCCCTGGCCGTCGCCTCGATCGTCACGCTCATGTCGGGCGCGCCGCTGGCCCAGCAGAACGAGCTCGGCCGCATCGACTTTCCCACCTCAGGCGCCGCAGCCGCGCAGCCCGCCTTCCTCAGGGGCGTCCTGCTGCTGCACAGCTTCGAGTACGACGATGCGAAAGAGGCGTTCCGGGAAGCGCAGGTGGCCGACCCGGGGTTCGCCATGGCGTACTGGGGCGAGGCCATGACGTACAACCACCCGGTGTGGCAGCAGACGGCGTCCGAGCTCGCCACGGCCGCGCTGGCGCGCCTGGCACCAACACTCGAAGGCCGCATGGCCAAGGCACCGACGGCGAAGGAACAGGATTGGCTCGCCTCGCTCGACAGTCTCTACGGTCCCGGCGAGAAGCGGGCCCGCGATCGCGCCTACGCCGAGCACATGCGGCGCATGCACGAGAAGTATCCGGCCGACGACGAGGTCACGTCCTTCTACGCGCTGGCGTTGCTCGGCACCAGCCATGGCGGCCGCGACGTCTCCATCTACATGAAAGCGGCGGCGCTGGTCGAACAGGTCTACGCCAAGAACCCGCAACACCCCGGTGCCGCGCATTACTTAATTCATTCGTACGACGACCCCATCCACGCGCCGCTCGGCCTGCGCTTCGCCGACGCTTATTCGACAATCGCCCCGGCGGCCTCGCATGCCCTGCACATGCCGTCGCACATCTACTTCGCGCTGGGGATGTGGGATGAAGCCTCGGCGATCAACGAGCGATCGATGAAGGCCGCCGACGCGCGCCGCGCCGGGAAGAAGCTCGACGTCGACGCCCGCGGTTTTCACGCCATGCTGTGGCTGGTCTATGGCTACGCCCAGCAGGGCCGGTTCGAGGAGTCACGCGCGCTGCTGTCGCAGATGGAGGCCGACGCGAAGACCAGCGGTTCGGTGCGGATCCGCAGCCACCTGGCGCTGGCCCGCGCCGCCTGGCTGGTTGAGTCGCGCAAGTGGGACGAGGCCAAGGCGCCGGTCATGGCGAAGGGGCTCGGCACCGACGCCGCCATCGCCGACCTGTTCGCCATCGGGATGGCAGCCATCCGCTCGGGCAACCGGCTGGCCGGCGGCAACGCGCTGCAGCAGATGGCATTGCTGATGGAAGAGCCCCCCCCCTCCGCCGCTGCGGCTCTGCCGGCTGCGGGGGGTAAACCCGCCCCCACATCCACCAGGGCTGGAATCTCCCCCGTCGTCGATTCCCATGCCGCTCACACCGGTGGCCAGCCGGCGATTGGCCTGCCGCCGGCCGGTGCCGGGCCCGACATGCGGGCTGCCCAGGTCATGGCGCAACAGCTCGAAGCCATCCTGCTGTTCTCAGAGGGCCGGCGCGAGGAGGCCCTGGTGCTGGCCCGGCAGGCCGCGGTGGTCGAAGACGGCATGTCGTTCGAGTTCGGCCCTCCGGTGCCTGTAAAACCCGCCCACGAGCTCGTCGGCGAGATGCTGATGGACCTTCGGCGCCCCCGCGAGGCGATCCCTGCCTTTGAGACCTCCCTCAAGCGGCATCCCCGGCGCGCCCTGTCGCTACTGGGCCTCGGCCGGGCGTCGATGGCCGTCAAGGATATGTTCCGCGCCATGGGCGCCTACGGCGAGCTCAGGAAGATCTGGAAGACTGCCGACAAGGGACTGCCGGAGCTGAGGGAACTGGGATTGGTGCCTCCGCCCAGCTACTGAGGCGAGGGTCCACGGAATCCCCTCGCTTGTCCTTCTCGGTCTCGCCGGGCACCTGGGCTAGCGGCTCGTCGCCACCAGCACGGGAGTCGACGAGCGGCGGATGACACCGGCCGAGATGCTGCCGACGGTCAGGTCGTACGCGGCCCCGTGACCGTGCGATCCCACGGCGATGAGATCGGCGCCGAGGCGCAACGCCTCGCCCACGATCGTGTCGGCGATCGGGCCTTGCACGCTGAGGCCGATTGCCTCGAGGCCCTCGGCGCGCAGCGCCGCGGCGAGTTCCTCAACCTGGTGCTTCTCGCGCCGGAAGCCCGCCGCGACCTGATCGCGGACAACGTCCGGTCCTGTTTCCCAGCCGACGAAGGCCGGATCCGGTTCGGCGACGTGCAGCACGACGATGCGCAGCGACTCGGCCGAGCAGCAGCGCCGCACCGCGTCCAGGGTTCGCTCGGTGACCGCAGAGAAATCGACCGCAACCAGTACCGTCATTGTCCCAACTCCCGGCGAGGGGTGCCGCGCGAGGCGAGCGCCGCACGCAAGTGTGGCACGAGCGCCCGGGTGTAGGCGGGCGTCTGTCCCGCGGCGAGGTGCGACCACTCGGGCAGTTCGAAGCCCTGCAGGTCGGCGAAGTCCTCGAAGTGCACGCCCGCCGCGCCGGTGCCCTTCACCAGCGGATCGAAGAACTGCTGCCGCGGGAACGCCGCGTGCTCGAGCTCCAGAAACGGCCCCGCCGAGGGCGAGCGAAGGAAGACCACTTCGCCGCCGCGGGCGCGGATCGCGGCGACGTCGGATTGGGCCTGCGCGATCACGCCCTGGACGTGTTGCATGAACGTCCCCGGCGCAATGGGAGGAGGCGGGGCACTCAGGTAAGCCAGCCAGATATCGCGGGCGACCTTCTGGAAGGCCGGATCGCGTTCCACGCGGTCCCACATCAGGAATTGACGGTTTCGATCCATGTTGGCCAGCTTGCGCACGGCCGGCAACTGCAGCCGGAGGCCGTCGCGCGCGGGCCACCACGGCTGGCGCCGCAGGATGGTGAACAGCGCGAAGTCGGGGTCGTAGAACGCCGCAAAGGGCTCGAACAGGTTCATCGACAGCCACTGCGAGGCGCGGTCCGTTGGGGTTCGCTGCTTGAAGGCCACGAGCGTCTTGTACCGGTCATCGACGTCCGGCACCGGCGAAAAGAAGAGGAACTCGGTCACGCCGACAATCAGGACGCCCTTGAACGACGTTTCCTGCGCCAGGTGCGTCAGGAAGGGCGCCGGGTTGGTCCCTTCGAGCGCCAGCTGGATCGGCAGGCCGCCGGTCAGCTCCCGCCACGTCGCCAGGTTGATGTCGAACAGCACGCGTGACGACCCGACAATGGCCACGCCGCCGTCTTCCCGGTCAATCCGGTCCCGGGTGATCGCCCACAGGCCGTCGCTGTTGCGGAGCGACGGGCGGAGCCACTCGGCGGTGCGGCAATAGATCTCCCACGCGGCGATCGTGCCGAGGAGCACCGCCAGCGTCACGGCGGTCATCGCCGCCCAGTTGAGCGCCGGGATCGGACGGACGAGCTCAGAACTGGAAGTAGATGAAGGCATTGTTCGACCCCTGAGACACGATCACGGCGGTGGCCATGACGGCGACGACGAGCCCGGTGACGACCGCACCCGCCCGGGCGGCCACGTCTTCGAGGCGGCGTTCGCGCATCAGTCCGTGCACGACGAGCATCGCGGCAATGGTGACCACCACCTGCGCGATCGACGCCGCATTCAGCACCTTGGCCCCGCTGCCGAGCGTCAGCATCGACGAGATGAGACGCCAGGCGGTCGCGAAGTCAGCCGCGCGGAAGAACACCCAGGTCACGTTGACCAGGAAGTAGGTGAGCATCGCGAGCGCCACCTGGAACATCCAGGCTTGGGTGAGCCGCGTCGGACCGACGGTCCGCTGCAGGTAGCGCTCGACTCCAAGGTAGGTGCCATGAAGCCCGCCCCACACCACGAACGTCCAGCTGGCGCCGTGCCACAGGCCGCCGAGCAGCATGGTCACCATCAGGTTGATGTAGGTGCGGGAGGCGCCCATGCGGTTGCCGCCCAGGGGGATGTAGAGGTAATCACGCAGCCACGTCGAGAGGCTGATATGCCAGCGCCGCCAGAAGTCCGAGAAGCCGACCGCAGCGTAGGGATAGTTGAAGTTGTCGTTAAGCGAAAAGCCGAGCGCGAGCGACGCGCCGATGGCCGTGGTGGAGTAGCCCGCGAAGTCGCAGAAGATCTGGCCCGAGAAGGCGAGCGTGCCCAGCCACGCATCCGTCCAGTGGAGCGTGGTCTTCGCGTCGTACACCAGGTCGGCCGCCGGGGACAGCGCGCCGTCGGCGATGACGACCTTCTCGAACAGGCCGAGCACCATCAGCGCCAGCCCCCACGCCAGGCGCCCGGGCACCCGGACCGGAGGCCGGGCGA
The DNA here is from genome assembly GCA_041178345.1 of Acidobacteriota bacterium. Classification (GTDB taxonomy): domain Bacteria; phylum Acidobacteriota; class Vicinamibacteria; order Vicinamibacterales; family UBA2999; genus 12-FULL-67-14b. The sequence goes on from JBEGVQ010000117.1 coordinate 9,107, forward strand.
ACTGCGGCACCAGGTCGGCGGGGCGGACGATGGGTCCCGCGACCAACTGGGGGAAGAAGGTGACAAACAGGCTGAAGTCGAGCAACGACCCGGTGGGCTTCGCGCGTCCCAGGTACACATCCAGCGAATAGGCCATTGTCTGGAAGGTGTAGAAGGAGATGCCCACGGGCAGCACGATGTCCCAGGCTGGCGCGTGCCACTCGATGCCGGCCGCTGCCATCAACGCGGTCCAGTTCCCCAGGAGGAACTCCCCGTACTTGAAGTAGCCGAGAATGCCTAGGTTGGCGGACACGCTGACGAGCATCCAGCCGCGTCGCGCGCCGGCAGACGTCGCCGTGTCGATGCGCTTGGCGGCCAGCCAGTCAACCGCCGTTGAGAGCCAGAGCAGGACGACGAAGGGCGGATTCCAGGCAGCGTAGAAGAGATAGCTCTCCAGCAGCAGGAGCACCTTCTTCGTACGCCACGACAGGAACGGCGCGAAATGCAGTCCGAGGACGATGGCAAAGAAAGCGACAAAGGTCAGGGAGTTGAAGAGCACGGAGCCTCCCTCAATCGAGACCGATCGCGGTCAGCCGATACTGGCAACATAGGACCTCGCCTTGCAGACGATTAACGCCGGGTGTTGCTGAGGTGTCGGGACCGATACAGCTGGTCGAAGACCAGTGGGGGGAACGATCGGTGGCGAAACATTACGTCAGAGATAGGAGGCTTGGCAAGCCGATTCGCCGCCAGGGTCGTGAGATGAAGTACCGTCGGTTCTCGACTATTTTGCGGAGTCTGCCACAATAGGGGCGGATGGGCGCGGCCAACGATTCGGGTCGACAGCCACCCAGGCGGAGCGTCGTCGGTCCGGCACTCCTGGCGGTGGCACTGCTCGCCGCAGGTGTTGCCGTCGCCTACTGGTCGGTCTCGCCGGGGCGCACGCTCGGGCGCCTGGAGCACGAGGAGGTGTCGGCGTTCTCGCGAATCCGGGTTCGCAGCGACGGCGACGTCCGCGCCCTGACGTTTGTGCGCGATAACGGGCAGGAGGTCGTACAGAGCCGCGTCAACTTGGCGGCGCCCCACACCTTGATGTCGCCGTACGCCCGCGGCATGTTCGCCAGCTACCTCTACCAGCCCCGCCCGACACGGGCCCTGATCGTCGGCCTGGGCGGCGGCGCGATGGTGCGTTTCCTGACCCATCACGAGCCGCAAGTGCAAATCGACGCTGTCGAGATTGATCCCGCCGTGGTGCGGCTCGCCGGCGACTACTTCGGCGTGCGCCCGGGCGGGAACGTCCGGGTTCACACCGCCGACGCGGTGGCGTTCGTGGAGTCCACCTCGGACCGGTACGACCTGATCCTCATGGACGCGTTTCTGCGCCCATCGAGCGGTACCGACGCGACCGGCGTGCCGACGGCGCTCAAGACGCTGGCGTTCCTCGGCCGTCTGAAGCAGGCGCTGGCCCCCGGCGGCGTGGTCGCGTTCAACGTCAACGAACACGCCAGCATGGCCGATGACATCGCCGCGGTCGCGGCCGCGTTTGGCCAGGCGGTGGTCTTCCGCTGCCCGCCATCGGACAACAAGGTAGTGATCGCGACCGAGGGTCGCCTGGCGACGGACGACGAGCTGCGCGCCCGGATCGAGGCACTCGACGCGCGCTTCGGGGGGACACTGGCGTTCGCCGAGTTATTACGGAACCGGGAATAGCGGCAAACGTGGCCGCCTGCCCGGGCACGTACAAGAAAAAAAGGCCGCCGGGTTGCCCTGGCGGCCTTTCGCGTGTCTGGCGAGCGCGAGCTAGTTTCCGCCCGTGCGGCCGGCACCGGCGGCGGCGCGGCGCATGCCCTCGGTGATGATGCCGACTTTTTCGACGCCTGCGCCCTTGGCGGCGTCGATCACTTCGACGATTGCGCCGTAGCTGAGCGAGCCGTCGCCGGCGATGAACAGGGTCTTGTCCTTGCGTTCCTCGTAGATCTTGCGGAGCGAGTCTTCGAGGTCGGCGATCGTGACATCGCTCTTGTTGATCGAGATCTTCCGGTCGGCGGTGTATTCGATCACGATCTGCGAGACGTCGACCTGGGTCTGTTCGGCGGTCTTGGTCTCGGCCGGCAGGTTGACGTCGAGGCCCTTCTGCGACAACGGCAGGGCGGCCATGAAGATGACCAGGAGCACGAGCAGCACGTCGATCATCGGCGTGATGTTCATCTCCGAGCTGACTTCGAGCTTCTTGGCGGTAATGACGCGGTCGGCGCCGAGGTGCTGATGTGCGTGTGCCATGTCAGTTACCTCCGCCGGCCAGCAGGGTGCGGTTCTTGGGGTCGGTGATCAGCCCCATGTCCTCGATGCCCATGGTGCGCAACTCGTCCATGAGGTCCATGACGGCGGCGTAGCGAGCTTCTTCATCGGCCTTGATGAGGATGATGCGCTCGGCCTTGGTCTCGAGAATCTCTTCGACCTTCTGCCGCAGGTCTTCCTTGCGGACCGGCAGGCCATTGACGAAGTAGCGGTCGGTCTTGTCGACGGCGACGACGGTCTGGTCCTGCGTTTCCGGCTTGTCCGCGGTATTCGCGGCCAGCGGCAGTTTGACGTCGGCACCCTTCTGGAGCAGCGGGGCCACGATCATCATGATGATGAGCAGCACCAGCATGACGTCCACGAGGGGCGTGACGTTGATGTCCGATTTAATTCCGCCCGATGGGCCGACGGTCATTGACATGGTAAATCTCCTGGGCTCGGGGCTTGTGGCTTGGGGCCTGGGTCAAGGGTATTCCCCAAGTCCCAAGGCCCCAGTCTCAAGTCCGGTACTACGCCGTCTTCTTAATAAAGTAGTCAACCATCTCCGACGACGAGTTGTCCATCTCGACGTTGAAGAATTCGAGCTTGCCCGACAGGTAGTTGTAGAACCACACCGCCGGGATGGCCACGAACAGGCCGAGCGCGGTTTCGACGAGCGCTTCGGCGATACCGGCCGAGACGGCGCCGATGCCGCCCGAGCCCGACGAGGCGATACCGACGAATGCGTTGATCACGCCGACGACCGTGCCGAGCAGGCCGACGAACGGGGCGGTCGCGCCGATGGTGGCGAGGCCCGAGATGCCCTTCTTGAGGTCGTTCGAGGTCAGCGCGGTGGCGCGCTGAATCGAGCGGCGGACGGTGTCGAGCAGGTCTTCACGCGACAGGTTGCTGCCGCTCTCCTGCTGGAACTGGTACTCCTGGAGTCCGGCCAACACCACCTTGGCGAGGTGGCTGTAGCGGTATTCCTTCGCCGACGACAGGGCGATGGCTTCCTTCAGCCGGCCTTCCTTGAGGTGCTTGGCGACGAGGGGGGCATACATCTTCGACTGCTTGGTCGCCTGGTTGAACGTGTAGATGCGCTCGATGGCGACACCCACCGACCAGAACGACATGATGAACAGCACGATGGCGACGGCCCACGCCGCGGCGCCCATCTGCTCGAACATATCGACCCAGTCAATGCCGGCTCCCTCCTGCGCGAAGGCAGGGGCGCTCGTCATGAGCAACATCGCGAAACCGGCACCAGCGATCCGACCAAACTGAATCTTCCGACCTTCCATCGCTATCCTCCAATTAAAACTGCCGCCAGCCTGAAGGCTGGTCGCTACACCGATCTGGAAACTGTTACTGCAACGTGAACTGAACGGTAACCGTCATGATGACCGGCACCGGAACGCCGTTCAGCAAGGTCGGTGTAAACACCCACTGTCGCACTGCATCGAGCGCCGCCTGATCCAGCAGCGGAATCGAGCGCAGCACCTTCGCGTCCTTCACCGCGCCGTCGGGGCCAATCGTGGCCTCGATGATCACGATGCCCTGCACGCGCGCCGACTGGGCGATCGGCGGATACGTCGGCCGCACGTCGCGGGTCTTCTGCGGCGGCTTGATGTTGCCGCCGACGCGCACCGGCGCCGCGGGTGGCGGCGGGGGCGGCGGCGGTTCCGGGATGCCGCCGGTGATGCCACCGGCGACGCCGCCGATGATGCCGCCTTCGACACCGGCTGACCGCTCGAAGCCGGCCTCGAGACCGGTTTCCGCCTTGATTTCCTTGGGCGCCTCGAGCGGTGCCGCGTCAGGGCTCACATCCATGGGAGGTGGCGGCGCCTTCGCCTCGGGGGGCGGCGGCGGGGGCGGCGGCGGGGGCGGTGGGGGCGGAGCCGCCACAAACGCCATCATCGAAGGCGTCGTCGGCAGGACACCGGTCGCCATCAGCGGAACGATGACCAACGCAGCAACGGCCGTCGCCTGGATCAACATGGTCAGTGGCACGGTGTACCACATCTTGTTGCCCATTTTGATTGAGGGGTCGACGACATCACCAAACATGTCGCGTGGCACTGTTCCTCCTGCTCTCGTCGAACAAGCCGACCGGCTTGTTTCGTCCAAAAAAACATACGACGCCAAAAAGCGCGCCGATTATCCCAACGCCGAAAACGACTGTCAACGCCGGAACCCGGCCGAGTCAACGGCCTGTCTTCAATTAGACACCGGTTCCCGGCATCCGCTCCCTGAAAAAACGCCGAGGGGCCAGATATCGAAGGTATCTGACCCCTCGTGTGAATGCCCGGCGATTCTAGTCGCGCTCGAATCCCCGCGTCAACGGCTTGATGAGCTGAAAACCATGTAAATTCCCCATGATTACCAACAATTACAAGCTGGGCTAGTCTGACTCGATCCGCATGCCGTAGAACGAACGGTAGACGAAATACATGCTCACGACGAAGAACACCACCGACAGCCCCACGGTGAGCGCGGCGCCGGTGCCGAGGTAGACGCCGAGCTCGACCGCCAGCAGGCCGAACAGCGTGGTGAACTTGATCACCGGGTTCATGGCGACCGACGAGGTGTCCTTGAAGGGATCGCCGACCGTGTCGCCGACGATCGACGCGTCGTGCAGGGGGGTGCCCTTCATCTTCAGCTCGGTCTCGACAATCTTCTTGGCGTTGTCCCAGGCGCCGCCGGCATTGGCCATGAAGATGGCCTGGTAGAGGCCGAACAGCGCGATCGAAATCAGGTAGCCGATGAAGAAGAACGGCTCGATGAAGGCGAACGCCAGGGTCGAGAAGAACACGCCCAGGAAAATGTTGAACATGCCCTTCTGCGCGTAGATGGTGCAAATCTCGACCACCTTCTTGCTGTCTTCGACCGACGCCTTGGTCGAGCCGTCGAGCTTGATGTTGGCCTTGATGAACTCGACCGCGCGGTACGCGCCGGTGGTCACTGCCTGCATCGAGGCGCCGGTGAACCAGTAGATCACCGCGCCGCCGGTGATCAGGCCCAGCAAGAAGGGCGGGTGCAGGATCGACAGCATGGCGATCGACGCCTGGTTCTCGAGGCCCTGCGTCAGCGCCATGATGATCGCGAAGATCATCGTCGTCGCGCCGACCACCGCCGTGCCGATCAGCACCGGCTTGGCGGTCGCCTTGAAGGTGTTACCGGCGCCGTCGTTCTCTTCGAGCAGTTCCTTGGCCACCGCGAAGTTGACCTTGAAGCCGTAGCTCTTCTCGAGTTCGGCTTCGATGCCGGGGAGCTCTTCAATCTGCGACAGTTCGTAGACCGACTGCGCGTTGTCGGTGACCGGGCCGTACGAGTCGACCGCGATCGTCACCGGGCCCATGCCGAGGAAGCCGAAGGCGACCAGGCCGAACGCGAAGATCGCCGGCGCCACCATCATCGGCACCCCGCCAATCATGGTGCTCGACAGCGCCATCTCCGACAGGAAGTAGGCGCCCGTCATCAGGCCCATGATCGTCAGGCCGAGCCAGTAGGCGCTGAAGTTGCCGGCGACCAGGCCCGACAGGATGTTGAGCGAGGCGCCGCCTTCGCGCGAGGAGGTCACCACTTCACGCACGTGCGACGAGTGGGTGGAGGTGAACACTTTCACGAACTCCGGGATGATCGCGCCGGCCAGCGTGCCGCACGTGACCACCGACGAGAGTTGCCACCACAAGTCGGGATTGCCCCCCAGGTTGGGAATCAGCAGGTATGACAGCACGTAGGTCAGCACCACCGAGACGATCGAGGTCAGCCACACCAGCGAGGTCAGCGGCGCCTCGAAGTTCATCTTCACGGCACCGGCGTACTTCCCGGCGGCGATCGCGTTGTTGACCAGGTACGAGCCGGCCGAGGCCAGCACCATGACCACGCGGACCATGAAGATCCACACCAGCAGCTGCACCTGGGTGGCCGGGTCGTTGACCGCCAGCATGATGAACATGATCAGCGCCACGCCGGTGACGCCGTAGGTCTCGAAGCCGTCGGCGGTCGGGCCGACCGAGTCGCCGGCGTTGTCGCCGGTGCAGTCGGCAATCACGCCGGGGTTGCGCGCATCGTCTTCCTTGATCTTGAACACGACCTTCATCAGGTCGGAGCCGATGTCGGCGATCTTGGTGAAGATGCCGCCGGCGATGCGCAGGGCCGAGGCGCCGAGCGACTCGCCGATGGCGAAGCCCAGGAAGCAGGCGCCGGCGTACTCGCCGGGAATGAACAGCAGGATGGCGAGCATGAATAGCAGCTCGACCGAGATCAGCATCATGCCGACGCTCATGCCGGCCCGCAGCGGAATGTCGCACACCGGGAACGCCTTGCCGGCGAGGCTCGCAAACGCCGTGCGCGAGTTGGCCAGGGTGTTGATGCGGATGCCGTACCAGGCCACGCCGTAGCTGCCGGCAATGCCGATCAGGCTGAAGATGATGACAATCGCGATGCGCGAGGCCTCGAGGCCGGTCAGCCAGAAGTACGCAATCATCACGGTGCCGATGAACAGCTCCAGGATCAGCAGGAACTTGCCTTGCTGAATCAGGTAGGCCTTGCAGGTCTCGTAAATGATGGCCGAGACGTCGGACATCGACTTGTGGACCGGCAGGTTCTTCACCGCGGTGTAGGTCCACAGGCCAAACAGCAGCCCGAGCACACAAACGACCAGGCCCGACAACAGGATGTCGTGACCGGTCATGCCGAGGAAGTCGCCCTGGTTCAGGTCGGGCAGCTGGATGTTGACCTCGCCCCCGGGGCGGTGATGCGCCTCATCCGCCGCCGCTTCCGGCTGCGCCGCCAGCATGACCGGCGCCGTCAGCACCGCCATCCCCACGACCAACGAGGCCGCTCCGAGCAGCCGGCCGACCCTATCGAGAAGTCTCATCACCATCGTGTCCTGTCCTCGTACTGATCTGCGGCGGCAGCGCCATGCCGCCCGTTAAGAAAATCCGCACGCCGTCTTCCACTGACAAATTCGGGAACGTCGCCTGGTGCCACGGGCAGACCACCACATCACCGAGATACAGGTGATTGGTCGGCACGTACACCGCCACCATTCTCTCTGGTCCCGCACCGCGATCGAGCGTGAACTCGCGCGTCAGGAACCCCATCACCATGCCGCGCCGCTGATCGTCGATGATCACGACCTTCTTGAAGCCGGTCTCGCTATCGGGCGAGAAGGCCGCCACCAACTGCTTCACCGGCGCATACACCGTCTTGAACAGCGGCACGTTCAGCAGCCACTGTTCGCCCCGCCGCAGGATCCGCCGGCCAAGCACGTTGGTGGCCAGCGCCCCGGTCAACAGGATCACCGCCGTCGTGACCAGCACACCCAGCCCCGGCACCTCGCGGCCGAACAGGTTCGTCGACAGCGGCGTCGCCACCCCGTCGATGAAGCGGAACAGCCAGACGAGCGTGACGACCGTGATGAACAACGGCACCGTCACGACCAGGCCGGCCAGAAAACTGCGGCGTAGCCAACCCATAATTACCGTCGCGGCAAGTCTTCAGACTCGCCTCGCAGGCGGGACCAAAGTCCCGCCTCTCCATCCCCTACCGAGTCAACAACCACGCGAATGTGACCGCCGCCAGGGCAAACCGATAGTACGCAAACCCCGCCAGCGAGTGACCCGCAAGATACCGCACAAAGTACTTCACCGTGACGTAGCCGACGACCGCCGACGTCACCAGGCCCACCAGCATCAGCGTGACCGGCAGGCCCTCGCTACCGACCTCCGCCAGTGCCAGCGTTTCCTTGGCCGCGGCCGCGATAATGGCCGGCAGGCTCAACAGGAACACAAAGCGCGCGGCCGTCTCGCGCCGCAACCCCAGCAGCATGCTGACCGTCAGCGTCGCTCCCGAACGCGACATCCCGGGCGCCAGCGCCGAGGCCTGGGCCAGGCCAATCAGCATCGCCTCGCCGTAACCGAGCGACCGCGCGTCCCGCGTCTTGCGGCCCAGCCACTCGGCCACCAACAACCCGACGCCGCCGATCACCAGCATCACCGCGACCACCAGGGGCGAGCGCAACTGCGTTTCGATGACCTCGGCCCACAGGCCACCGACGATCACGATCGGAATGGTGCCGGCAATAATCAGCCGGCCGAGCCGTTCCCACTCGCCGTCGCGGCCGCCGAGCGCGCCCGGAGCCGCCATGATCAACTGCGCGACGTCGGCGCGAAAGAACGCCACCACCGCCAGCAGCGTGCCGACGTGGCACGCCACGTCGAACGCGATGCCAAACCGGCCGGGATCCCAGCCGGAAAACGCCCGCGCCAGGATCAAGTGGCCCGAGCTGGACACCGGCAGGAACTCGGTCAGTCCCTGGACGACGCCCAGCAACGCCGCCGACAGCAAATCCACCAGGCTCCCTTCGCCAGCTCCGCGGCGGGCCTACGACGCCTTGCGGGTGCCCGGCGTGCGGGCCTTGGCCTGCTTGGCGCCGAGCAGGGTCGCGATCGCGGCCGCGATAAAGATGGTCGAATAGGTGCCGCTGACGATCCCCACCAGCATCGTGAAGGCGAACCCCTCGAGCACTTCGCCGCCAAACAGGAACAGCGACAGCACCGCCATGAACGTGGTCCCGGCCGTGATCACCGTGCGGCTGAGCGTCTGGTTGACGCTCAGGTTGACGATGGTATCGAGCGAATCGCGGCGCTTGCTCTTCAGGTTCTCGCGAACCCGGTCGAAGATGACGATGGTGTCATTCACCGAATAGCCGGTAATCGCCAGGATCGCCGCCACGACGTTCAGCGACAGGTCGTAACCAAAGAAGAAGAGGATCGCGAGCGTCACCAGCACGTCGTGCAGCGTCGCGGCGATGGCGCCCAGGGCGAACGCGAACCGGAACCGCAGGCCGATGTAGATGGTGATGCCCAGCAGTGAGGCCAGCGTCGCGTAAATGCCCTTGCGCTGCAGGTCGGCGCCAATCACCGGACCGACGATCTCCTGGCTGCGCACCTCGAAGGCGCCGAGGTTCGCCTTGGTGATCGAGTCGACGATGGCGCGCGCATTCTGCTCGAGCGCCGCGCCTTCCTCCTGCACCAACTGCGGTACGCGAATCAGGATCTCGTTGTTCGCCTCGTCGCCGTAACTCTGGATGACGTTCTCACCCGACATGCTGGCGGCCAGCGCCGTGCGCACCTGGTCCACCGACGTCGGCTGCGCGAACTTCACCACCACGATGGTGCCGCCCGAGAAGTCGATCCCGAGTGGAAGGCCCCTCGTGATGGCGAAGCCGATGCCGGCGACAATGACGAGCGTTGACAGGGCGATGGCGTGCCAGCGCCACTTGATGAAGTCGTAGTTGGAGTTCGAGAAGATGGCCATATGACTAAATCGAAAGCTTCGCGACCGTGCGGCGGGACAGGCCCAACTCGAACAGCGTGCGCGAGACGAAGTATGCGGTGAAGACGTTGGACAGAAGGCCGATGGTCAGCGTCATCGCAAACCCGCGGATGGGACCGGTGCCGAACTGGAACAGGAACGCCGCCGAAATCAGCGACGCGACGTGGGTGTCGAGAATGGTCAGCAGCACGCGGTCGAAGCCCGCCGCCACCGCCTGCTTCACGCCCTTGCCGGACGCCAGCTCCTCCTTGATCCGCTCGAAGATCAGCACGTTCGAGTCAACGCCCATACCGATGGTCAGGATGAAGCCGGCAATGCCGGGCAGCGTCATGGTGGCGCCGACGTAGGCCATCAGGCCCAGCAGCAGCGTCAGGTTGATCGCAATCGAGATGAGCGCGTTGACGCCGGCGAGCTTGTAATAGAACAGCATGAACAGCGTGACCAGCAACAGGCCGCCGGCAGCCGCGGTCACGCCGGCGCGGACCGAATCGGCACCGAGCGAGGGGCCGACGGTGCGCTCTTCGAGGTAGGTCAGCGACGCGGGCAGCGCGCCGGAGCGCAGCACCAGCGACAGATCCTGCGATTCCTGGTTCGTGAAGTTCCCGGTGATGCGGCCCTCATCGTCGATGCGCGACTGAATCTGGGGCGCCGACACCACCCGGCTGTCCATCACGATGGCGAGCTGCTTGCCGATGTTGGCCTGCGTGAAGAGGCCGAACTTGCGCGCGCCGTCGTTGTTCAGCGAGAAGCTGACCGCCGGACGGTTGTTCTCGTCGAGGGTGGGACGCGCGGTCCGCAGGTCGCGGCCGGTCACCGCGGCCACGCGGCGCACCGCGTAGTAGCCGGTGCTGGCCGGCTGGCCCGGTGCGTTCTCGATGGTGCCCGGCAGAATCTCGACGTCGGGCGGCACGTTGCCGCCGAACGCCTGGCGCGCCGAGCCGTCATCCGGGAACGGCCCCTGCTCCACCTGCTTCAGTTCGAGCAGCGCCGTCGAGCGGATGATCTCCTTGGCGCGGTTCACGTCGGTGACCCCCGGCAGCTGCACCAGGATCTGGTCGGACGCGCTGTGGCGCGCGATGATCGGCTCGGCCACGCCCAGCTCGTTCACGCGGCGCTCAATCGTCTGCAGCGCCTGGTTCACGGTGTCTTCGCGCAGCTGGACGACGATATTCGGCTTGAGGGTGAAGGTGTAGCCGCCGGCCCCGGAGGAACGGTCGTAGTTCACTTCCACTTCGGCCAGCGCGGTCCGGAACGCCGCGTCCTGCTCGGCCGGCACACCGCTCACGCTGAACGAATTGGCGTTGGCCACGGTCACGGCGCCAACCGGGATGTTGGCGGTCTTGAGCTGCTCGGACAGGCGATCGGCCGTAGCCTGCGTCTCGAGCCGGAGCGCGTCATCGGTCTGGACGCGCATCACCAGGTGCACGCCGCCCTTCAGGTCCAACCCGAGGCGGACCTTCTGGTCCGGCGGGTAGAACGCGAAGATCGACAGCGCGGTAACGCCAAGAATGGCAAGGACTTTCCAACGAAGGTTCTTCGACATGGCTTATGTATTCGGTGCTTCGACGACAGGGGGCTGGCCCTGGTAGCCGACGATGGCGGCCTTGGAGATGTCCAGGCGAACGTTGGGCGCGACCTGGAGCGAGACCACCTGGTCGGTGATCTTGGCGATCGAGCCAAACAGTCCCCCCGAGGTGACGACCTTGTCGCCCACCTTCAAGGCTTCCAGGAAAGCCTGGACCTTGGCCTGCTTCTTCTTCATGGGAAGCAGGATCACAAAATAGAAAATCGCGAGTACGAGCGCGAAGGGAATGAGCTGGATGAGCGGGCTGACCTGTTGTCCAGGTGAAGCAGCCAGCGCCAACAAAGGGGCGATCAGGGGATCCGTCGTGGTCATGAAATCAACGCGCGGCGGGCAAAAGTCCGATGGAAACCTTGCCGAAAATCTTCGAACCTGCCGAACGCTATAGCCTCCCTAATCCGCCGCATGGTGTCAAGGTAAAAGCTCAGGTTATGCAACGTGTTAAGGGTGCCTCCGGTCATCTCGCCCGCCATGAAGAGATGCCGTAAATAGGCCCTGGAAAAGCGCCGGCAGGTGTAACACCCGCACGCCGGGTCCACCGGACGGTCGTCTTCGGCAAACTGCGCATTCTTGATGTTCAGTGGCCCTTCGCTAGTGAAGAGCTGGCCATTGCGCGCGTTGCGGGTTGGCATGACGCAGTCGAACATGTCGATGCCGCGGGCCACCGCCTCGACCAGGTCGATCGGGGTACCGACCCCCATTAAATAGCGTGGCTGGTTGGCCGGAAGAAAGGGCGTCGTCTGCTCGACGACCTGATACATGGTTTCGTTGGGTTCGCCGACGCTGAGGCCGCCAATGGCATAGCCATCAAACCCAATGGACACAGTGAGTTCCGCGCTTTTCTGACGCAACTCTGGAAAGGTGCCGCCCTGGACGATTCCGAACTGGGCGTGTCCCTTCCCCGTGTCTTTGAGCTCCAGGAAGCGGGTGCGGCACCGCCGCGCCCACCGGGCGGTCAACTGGAGAGAGGCGTCGATAATCTCAACGGTCGAGGGCAGCGCCGGACATTCGTCGAGCACCATGGCGATGTCCGAGCCCAGGTTCGCTTGAATTTCGACCGCCTTCTCAGGCGTCAGCAGGTGCGCGCTGCCGTCGTGGTGCGAGCGGAAATGCACACCCAGCTCTTCGACCTTGCGGCGGTCGGACAGGCTGAACACCTGGTAGCCACCGCTGTCGGTCAGGATGGGACGATCCCAGCCAATGAACTTGTGGAGTCCGCCGCGGCGCGCGATCAGCTCGTCCCCCGGCCGCAGATAGAGGTGATAGGTGTTGCCCAGGATGATTTCGGCGCCGACATCCTCCAGGTGCTGGGGGGTGAGGGCTTTGACCGCCCCGTGGGTGCCGACGGGCATGAAGGCCGGGGTTTGAATGACGCCGTGGGCGGTCGTGACAAGTCCCCGCCGCGCCGCACCGTCAGTGTGAGTAAGGGTAAACATGCCCGACCCGCTATTATTCCAGTAATGAAGAAGTTGCGCGTGGGTGTCATTTACGGCGGCCGATCCGGCGAGCACGAAGTGTCGGTGACGTCGGCGGCCTCGATTTTCAAGTCGATCGATCGCACGCGCTACGAGCCGGTGCCGATTCGCATCGACAAGGACGGCCGCTGGACGCTGGCTGACCGTGCGCCGGCGGCGTTGTCGGCGGCCGAGGTGATCCGGCAGGCGCGCCTGGCGCAAACGCGGCCGGTGCGGGCGGGCCGCGATTCGCTGTTCGTCCCCTATCCGTCGGCCGACACGCTGATCACGGTCGAACGTCGAAACTCGGCGGATGACACCACGCCGGCGGACGTCGAACGCGCGGTGGTCACCGGACTCGGGCTGGACGTGGTGTTTCCCGTGTTGCACGGCCCTTACGGCGAGGACGGCACGGTGCAGGGACTGCTGGAACTCGCCAACGTGCCGTACGTGGGCCCGGGCGTGCTGGCCTCGGCCGCCGGCATGGACAAGGCCGTGATGAAGGTGCTGTTCGCCGCGGCCGGCCTGCCCGTGGTCGACTCGCACGCGTTCGTGCGCGCGGAGTGGACGCGCAATCGCGACGGCGTGCTCGCGGGCATTGCGGCGCTCGGCTACCCGGTGTTCGTGAAGCCGGCCAACCTGGGCTCGAGCGTCGGCATCTCCAAGGTCAAGGTCCCCGGCGAGCTGGTGCCCGCGATCGAGGCCGCGCTCGAGTTCGACCGCAAGGTCATCGTCGAGGCCGGCGTCATCAACGCGCGCGAGATTGAATGCGCGGTGCTCGGCAACGACGACCCCGAGTCGTCCGTGCCTGGAGAGATCGTGCCGGCGCGCGAGTTCTACGATTACGAGGCCAAGTACCTGGACGAGGGCTCGAAGAGCCTGATCCCGGCCGACCTGCCCGAGGCGACCGTGGCCGAGGTGCGCCGGCTGAGCATCGCGGCGTTTCGCGCCATCGACGCGGCCGGCCTGGCCCGGGTCGACTTCCTGCTGTCGCGCGACACCGGCGCCATTTACGTCAACGAGATCAACACCATGCCCGGCTTCACGAACATCAGCATGTACTCGAAGATGTGGGAGGCGAGCGGCATCGGCTACGCGGCGCTGGTCGACCGGTTGATCCAGCTGGCGATCGAGCGCCACGCCGAAAAGCAGAGGCTCAAGACGAGCGCGTTATGAGGCTCCTGGCCGCCACGGTGATTGCGGGGGTTGCGATCACGAATGTGGCGTCCGGCTTTAGCCGGACCGCGCCGGCCCAGGTCCGCCTAAAGACCGACACCGCCGCTATCACCGGCATCACGGCCGCGCCGGTGGTGGCCAAGGCCTACGACCTCATTCTCGACGCCGACTTCGATCGGTTGGTGGCGGAACTGCCGGCGATCTGCGCGACCGGCCCGGCGCCGCCCGTGGCCTGCCTGGGCCTTGAAGCGCTCAGCCTGTGGTGGCAGATCCAGCTGGATCCGGAAAGCCGCGCGCTCGACCCGGCGTTCCTGGCCAAGGCCAACGAGGCCATCGCGGAAGCGGAGCGCATGACCAAGGCGGAGCCGAACCGCGCCGAGGCGTGGTTCTACCTGGGCGCCGCCTACGGCGTGCGGGCGCAGTGGCGGGTGCACCGGGTCGAGCGCCTGGCGGCGGCACGCGACGGCAAGCGGATCAAGGAATCGCTCGAGCGCGCCCTGGCGCTGGACCCGGCCATGCACGATGCCGAGTTCGGCATCGGGATGTACCGCTACTACGCCGACGTCGCACCCGCGGTGCTCCGGTTCCTGCGCTGGCTGCTGCTGCTGCCCGGCGGCAACCGCGTGGCGGGCCTGCAGCAGCTCGAGCGCGCGGCCACGCAGGGGCAACTCGTGAGCGGCGAGGCGCAGTTCCAGATCCACGTGCTGTACCTCTGGTACGAAGACAAGTTCCGCGAGGCGCTCGAACTGATCCAGGGGCTGCAGCGCCGCTACCCGCGCAACCCGCTGTTCCTCCAGATCGAAGCGGAGATCCTGGATGTCTACTTCCACGATCCCGCGGCGAGCCTCGCTGCGTCGGAACGGTTGCTGGCGCTGGCGCGCGCCGGCCAGGTGCACCGGCCGGTGCCGGCCGGGATCGTCGCGCGCCTCAACCTGGCGCGCCAGCTGCGCGCCCTCGGCCGCACCGCCGCCGCCGTCACCGAGCTCGACGCGATCATCGCGGCCAAGCCGGCCGCTCCGGCCGGCGCACTCGCGCGCGCCGAACGTATGCGGCGCGAGATCAAACAGGCAACCCCGCGAAGCGCGAGTGCTGGTCGTCACGCTCCGGATCGGTACGCGAGCGGCCGAGAGTGTTCTTGACGGCGGGATCGCATGAGGACACCGGCGCGTGCGTGACGCGCCGCCGGCACGTTGTTGACGTGCCGATCGGCCGCTTGTTTGACAATCACAAACGCTTTGTGCTTGACAAGGTGAATTTCTCATCCATAATCTACATCTGGTATGAGGGAGTAAGGCTCAGGCCACTGATTGTGAACACGTAAAAACAATCAGCGGTCGCCATCAGGCAAGAGTCGCCCCCCATCAGGAGAGAACAATGGCGAAGAAGGCAAAGAAGGCGGCCAAGAAGGCCAAGAAGGCCAAGAAGCGCTAGGCCGCTACAGGGGTGGTTCTGAACAAGGACTGCCCCACCCTTTTCACCAAGACCGCGCGCGTGAATAACTCACGTCGCGTAACGAAGCGAAGAACGCCGGCATGGACGAGCCGAGTGCCAGGCGGCAGAGGCAAGTCCTGCAGCGGCAAGGTTCTTACGCATAACCCAACCTGAAGGGGGGGATTACAAATGGCAAAGAAAGCAGCTAAGAAGAAGGCAGCGAAGAAGGCGAAGAAGCGCTAGTCGCTTCGTCAGCCAGAAGATCGAGGGGAGCGCAGACGCTCCCCTTTTTTCTTGTACTACTGCCCGATCCAGTTGACCCCGTCCCAAATCCGAATCCGCTCGATCGTGTCCCACTGCTGCAGGCGATCGACCACGTCCATGCCGGACAAGACCTGCCCGAACACCGTGTAGCGGCCGTCCAGGTGCGGCTGCGGTGAATGGGTGATGAAGAACTGGCTGCCGCCGGTGTCGGCCCAGTCGAGCGCCATGCCCACCGTGCCGCGCAGGTAGGGCCGCTGGTTGAGCTCGTCACGGATGGTGTAGCCGGGCCCGCCCTCGCCGTCGCCGCGCGGGTCGCCGTCCTGCACCACGAAGTCGGGCACCACGCGGTGCAGCTGCACGCCCCTGAAGTAGTTCTTCCGCGCCAGGGCGATGAAGTTGGCGACCGTCCGCGGCGCGTCGAGCACCGCCAGCTCGATCTGGATGGTGCCGCGGTTGGTGTCGATGTACGCGGACGGGGAGTACTTCGGCGACACGAGCGTGTCCACCGCCGCCAGCTCGGGCACGACCGGCGGCGGCGCCGGCCGCATGGCCGAGAGGTCGGCCACCGGGTCGAACTTGCGCAAGTGTTCGGCGGCCCGGATCCGGACCGCCCAATCCCGATCGCCAAGCGCCGCCAGCAACAGCGGCCGGGCCGCCGCCGGATCGACCACGACCAGCGCGTCAAGGGTGGCGGCGCGGGCCACGTAGAGCCCGTCGCGTTGCGCCAGGGTCAGCGCCTCGGTCAGCGCGGCGGCCGCGCCGGGCACCTTGAGCGTGGCCAGCGCGCGCGCCGCGGCCGCGCGCACCACCTGGTCGTCGGCCTTCAGCCGCGCCAGGATCTCGGGCACCGCCGCGGTCGATCCGATCTTGGCCAGCGCGTCGAGCACCGACGGAATCACCCGCTGGTCGCCGTCGCGCAACTGGTTGGTCAGCGGCGCCTCGGCGCGCTCCTTGCCCAACTCGCCGAGCGTGGTCGCGAGCGCCGCGCGGACCGACCAGTGCGGATCGGGATCCAGTCCTGAGATGGCGCTGATGAAGGTGTCGGTGTCGGTGCGGGCCAGGGCGTGCAGCGCCGCCGCCCGTGCTGACGGCCAGGAGGCCGACACCAGGTCGATCAGCAGATCCACTGCGCCGGCGTGGCGCAGCTGGCCGAGCGCCACAATGGCCTCGAGCTGGAGGTTCTGGTTCACCTGCGGCGACGTGATCAGCCGCTGCAGCACGGCGCCGCCGCGGGGGTCGCCAAGCAGCGCCAATCCCCGCACGGCCTGGATGCGCACCGCCATGGGCTCGCCCGCGTTGTCGGCCACGGCGAGGAACGCGGACGCGGCCTTCTGCTCTTTCAGCACGCCCAGGCCGCGCGCCGCGAAGGCACGGGTCAGCTGACCCTCGCCCGTCAGCAGGGCCAGCAGGGCCGGCGCCGCGCGCGGGTCGTTGATCCGCTGCAACGCAAACGCGATCGGCCACCAGCGGCTGCGCGCCTGCCCGGTGCCGTCAATGACGGCCGACGCCAGCGCGTCGTGCGAGCCCAGCCGCACCAGCGCGTAGACGCCGAGGCGCACGGCTTCAATGGGCGGCGCCTTGGGCGCTCCCATGTCGTCGGGGTTCAGGCCGTTCAAGGCACCCGAACTCGCGTGGGCGGCGACCATCGCGCCAATCGCCGGCGCGGCTGGCCGGTAACCGATCAGGCCCAGGGCTTCGGCCGCGCGCCCCTGGATCGTCGGGTCGGTGTCGGCGAGGGCGGTGGTCAGCGCCGGCGCAGCCGAGCCGTCGCCGACCAGGCCCAGGGCGAACGCTGCCATTTGCCGGACCTCGCCGTCGCGGTCGTTCTCGAGCAGCGTCACCAGGGCCGGCACCGCCTCGGGCAGCCGCACGCGGCCGGCCGCCAGCGCCGCCCGCCGCCGCACCCGCGCCTCGCCATCCTGCATCAGGACCAGCAGGTCGCCGCCGCCACCCTTCAGCTGCCGCTCGTCCTCGAGCTGCAGGATCCACCGCATCTTCTGGTCGAAGGCGGCGAGCGGCGGGGTCGCGGTGACCTGCGGCGCCGCCGCGGGCGCGCACGCGCCGGCGGCGAGCACCGCGACGAGCACGACGAGCGCGCGGGAAGCCTGCAATCGCATCATAGGGATAAGTGCCGCAGTGTCGCCTGGTCCACCCGATCGCGAACGATGTTGACGCCGATGCCGGGTCCGGTCGGCACGGCAATGGTGCCGTCGGGGCCGATGTCGATGGCCGGCTCAATGAGGTCCGCCTGGTAGTAACGCTTGCTGGCGGAGATGTCGCCCGGCAGGGTGAAGTTCGGCAGGCTTGCCAGGTGGATGTTGTGGGCGCGGCCGATGCCGCTTTCGAGCATGCCGCCGTGCCACACCGGAATGCCGTGGGCGGCGCACAAGTCGTGCAGTTCGATCGACGCGCGGTGGCCGCCGACGCGGCCCGGTTTGATGTTGATGATCCGGCACGCCTTGGCCGCGATCGCGTCGCGGGCAATCCGCACGGTGTGAATGGACTCGTCAAGGCACACCGGTGTCTTGATCCGCTGCTGCAGCACCGCGTGATCCATCACATCGTCGTAGTCGAGCGGCTGCTCAATCAACAGCAGGTTGAACGGATCCAGGCGGGCCAGCAGGTCGGTGTCGTCCAGCGTGTACGCGGCGTTGGCATCGACCTGCAGCGGGATGTCGCCGAACCTGGTGCGAATCCGGTCCACGGCTTCGATGTCCCAGCCCGGCTTGATCTTGATCTTGATGCGCTGGTAGCCGGCCGCGAGTTCGCGCTCGACCTTGTCGAGCAGTTGGTCGTAGGAATCCTGGATGCCGATGGACACACCCGACGCGATGCGACCGCGCGTGCCGCCCAGCACCTGCGAGAGCGGCCGCCCAATGCTGCGCGCATACAGGTCCCACGCCGCCATCTCGACGCCGGCCTTGGCCATGTTGTGGCCGCGAATGCGGTGCAGCGCCGGGAACACGTCACGCGGGTGCGCGAAGGTCTGGCCGAGCACCAGCGGCGCGATGAAGCCCTCGATGATGTGCCAGACCGTGTCGGTGGTCTCGCTGCTGTAGTAGGGATTGGCCTCGGCCACCGACTCGCCCCACCCTTCGTGGCCGCCGCCGGCGACGCGGACCAGCACGAACGTGCGATCGTAGGATCGCCCGAAGCTCGTCTCGAAGAAATGGACCAGCGGCAGCCGGCACAGGAACAACTCAATCTTCTCGATCTTCACGCCTACAAACTATACTCGCCAGCGCAGTGGCCTTTCACTATCTCGCCATCGAAGGCCCAATCGGGGTCGGCAAGACGCGGCTGGCCGAGCGGCTGGCGGTGCGGCTTGAAGCCACGACCATTCTCGAAGACGCTGAAAACCCGTTTCTCGCCGACTTCTATGCCGACCGGCCCGGCGCGGCGCTCCAGGCCCAGCTCTTCTATCTGCTGAACCGCCATCGCCAGCTGACCAGCAAGCGGCAGGCCGACCTGTTCCTGCAGACCATCGTCTGCGACTACGTCTTCGACAAGGACAAGATTTTCGCCTACTTGAACCTCGACGATAACGAGCTGTTCATCTACCAGCGCCTGTTCGACTTGCTGGCGAGGGACGTGCCGCCGCCCGACCTGGTGGTCTACCTCCAGGCGCCCACCGAACTGCTGATGAAGCGCCTGCGGTCGCAGGAGCCAGACCCCGACGGGGTGGCGGCGCCGGTGCCCGACGAGGGCTACGTCCGGGAACTGAACGAGGCCTACCAGCACTTCTTCTTCCACTACTCGGCGACCCCGCTGCTCGTGGTGGAGACCTCCGAGTTCGACCCCGAGTCGGACGATGCGGCGCTCGATGAGTTGGTGCGGCAAATCAAGGGGATGGGCAAGGGGACGCGCTACTACGTCGCCCGCAAGTGACGGTGCCCGTGGCGACAAACCTTCAGGTTTGTCATGGCGTGGCGACAAACCTTCAGGTTTGTCGTAAGCTGACCTGATATGGCTTGGTTCAAGAAGGCCCGCAAGCCCATTGCCACGCCCGACAAGTCCAGCCGCGTGCCGGAAGGCTTATGGGTGAAGTGTCCGGAATGCGACACCATCATCTACACCAAGGACCTGGTCAAGAACCTCCACGTCTGCGGCAAGTGCGCGCACCACTTCCGGCTGTCGGCCTCCGAACGCCTCAAGTCGTTGTTTGACAACGAGCGGTGGGAAGAGCTGGCGCCCAACCTGACCTCGAACGACCCGCTCACGTTCACCGACACCAAGCCCTACAAGTCTCGGCTGGCCAACACCCAGAAGGCCACCGGCCAGAAGGACGCCGTGATCGTGGGCGTCGGCCGCATCAACGGCCTCGAAACGGTCGTCGCCTCGATGGAGTACAGCTTCATCGGCGGGTCGATGGGCGTGGTGGTCGGCGAGAAAATCGTGCGCGGCATCGAGATGGCGCTCGAGCGCCGGGCGCCCGTGATCATCGTGTCGTGCTCGGGCGGCGCGCGCATGATGGAAGGCGCGCTGTCGCTGATGCAAATGGCCAAGATCTCGGCGGCGCTGGCGCGGCTCGACCGCGCCGGGCTGCCCTACATCTCGCTGCTGACCGATCCGACCACCGGCGGCGTGACCGCCAGCTTCGCCATGCTCGGCGACCTCAACATCGCGGAGCCCAAGGCGCTGATTGGTTTTGCCGGGCCGCGCGTGATCGAGCAGACCATTCGCCAGAAGCTGCCCGACGGCTTCCAGCGCAGCGAGTTCCTGCTCGAACGGGGCATGCTGGACCTGGTCATCGACCGGCGCGAGCTGAAGGCGACGCTCGAGAAGACGCTACGGTTCATGAGCTCGAGCATCCCCCAGGCCTCGAGCACGCCTGTCAGCCAGAGCGCGAAGCTCGACGGCTGATGACCTCTCTCGAACGGCTGTTCGCGCTCGAACAGTTCGGCATCAAGCTCGGCCTCGACAACATCCGCGCCATCCTCGCGGCCCTCGACCACCCGGAACGGGCGTGGCGGTCGGTGCATGTCGCCGGCACCAACGGCAAGGGCTCGGTGGTCGCGATGGTCGAGCGCGGCCTGCGCGCGGCCGGGCTGAAGACCGGCCGCTACACCTCGCCCCACCTGAACGTCGTCGAGGAACGGGTGGCCATCGACGGCGAGCCGGTCGATCGGCGGACCTTTGCGGCAGCGACCGCCGTGGTGTTCGACGCCGTGGACCGGGCCACGATGGCCGGCACGCTGACCGTCGTGCCCACCTTCTTCGAGGTCTCGACCGCGGTCGCGTTCCAGATTTTCCGCCAGAGCCGGGTGGACGTCGCCGTCGTCGAGGTCGGACTGGGCGGCCGTTACGACGCGACCAACGTGTTGTCTCCCGAGGTGACGGCCATCACGTCGATTGCATTTGATCACGAGCGGCACCTGGGCACCACGCTGTCGCAGATCGCTTTTGAGAAGGCCGGCATTGCCAAGCCCGGCACGCCGCTCGTGATCGGCCGGCTGCCCGGCGAGGCGGCGCGCCGCATTGCGGCGGTCGCCGCCGAGGTGGGGGCCCCGCTGATCGACGCGCACGCCACCACCAGCGATCGGAGCTATCCGCCGCTCAAGCTGGCGCTGCCCGGACGCCACCAGCTCGAGAATGCCGCGGTCGCGGTCGGCGTGCTGGAAGCGTGGTCGGCGCGGGTCGCGTTCGTCCCCACCGAGGCCATTGTCAGCGGCCTCACCGATTGCTACTGGCCGGCGCGCCTCGAGTGGCTGCGGGTGGGCGGCGGCGAGTTACTGGTGGATGCGGCGCACAACCCGGCCGGTGCGACGGCGCTCGCCACGTATCTTCAAGACACGAACCTGGCGCCGCTGCCGATCGTGCTGGCGGTGATGGAGGACAAGGACCTGACGGGCATGGTGCAGCCGCTACTGGCCGTGGCCGAGTCGTTCGTCGCCACCACGGTGCCGCACTCGCGCGCGCGCACGGCCGACAACCTGGCGTCGGCGCTGCGAGTGCTGGCGCCCAGGCTGAGTGTCGAGGCCGAACCCGAGGCCGAGGCCGCAGTGGCGCGCGCCCTGTCGCGGGCCAGCCGCGCGGTCGCCGCCGGCTCGATCTACCTGATCGGTCCGTTACGCGCGCGCCTGCTCGCCGGCGGGGCCTCGGTCACGCGGTCCGCCTAAAGGCGGACGCTACATTCTGATATTCTCAACTTCCGTGCGGTTCCGCCTCCATTTCGTTCTCGCGTGCGCGGTCCTTGGCCTGTTTCCGCGCCTGGCGGCCGCGCAGATTCCGCTGCCCGGCTGGAGCACCAAGCAGGACTCGGCGGAACGGCTCGACGCCGACCGCTGGCGGCTGATGCGAGACGTCGAGATCGAAGGCGAGGCGGGCACCGCGAACGCCGGCCAGAAGTTCTTTGCCGACGAGCTCGAGGTCAACATCCGGACCGGCGAGTTCACCGCGCGCGGCAACGTCGTGCTGCAGACGCCCACCTCGCGGATTGCCGGCGACTCGGCAGTCTTCAGCAGCCGGACCAAGCTCGGCACCTTCACCAACGCCACCGGCATTGCGCAGCTCGGGGAGCGCGGCCGGCAGAACCAGAGCATGTTCGGCACGCTCGAGCCGGACGTATATTTCTATGGCGCGGCAATCGAGAAGGTCGGGGCCGATAAGTATCGGATCGTCAAGGGCGGCTTCACCACCTGCGTGCAGCCGACACCGCGATGGGAGATCGTCAGCGGCCGCGCCACCGTCAACCTGAACGACTACGTGGTGATGAAGAACGCCGTGATCCGGGTCAAGGACGTCCCGGTGTTCTACCTGCCGATCATGTACTACCCGATCCAGGAAGACGACCGCGCCACCGGCTTCCTGCTGCCGATGTACAGCTCGGCGACCTACCAGGGTTCGTCGATCGCCAACGCCTTCTTCTGGGCGATCAACCGCAGCCAGGACCTGACGCTGTTCCACGACTTGTTCTTCAGCGGCAGCACCGGTGTCGGGACCGAGTACCGCTATCTGTTCGGGCCGACGGCGCAGGGCAACTTTCGCGCCTATTGGCTGGATCAGAAAGAAGCGCTCGTCAACGGCGTCCAGCAACCTGCCCGCAAGACGCAGCTCTACACGGGCGGCCTCAGCCAGGGCCTGCCACTCGGCCTGTCGGCTCGCGCCAACATCAACTACTCGACCGACGTGACGACGCAGCAGCTGTACAGCAACAACTTCTACGATGCCACGACCAGCCGCCGCAACGTGACCGGCGGCGTCACCGGGGCGTGGGGCGGGCTCAGCATGAACTCCGTCTACACCCGCAACGAGTACTTCTACAACGCCACCGACTCGCAGATCGACGGCAGTGCGCCGGGCCTGGCCATCTCGTACAGCGGCCGCAAGTTGCCGCGGCTGCCGGCGTATTTCTCGCTGACCGCGGATGCCGCACACATTTTGTACATCGGCAAGACGCCGAAGCTCACGGTTGACAAGAGCCTGAACAAGGTTGACGTGGTGCCGGCCCTGCGGGCGCCGCTCAGCACGCTGCCGTTCTTGACCGTCAACGCCACCGCGGCTTATCGCACGACCTACTTCAGCGAGAGCCTCGCGGGCGATGGCCGGACACAGATCGAAGAGGCGGTGACCCGGCGGTACGCCGACCTGCGCGCCGATATCGTCGGGCCGGTGTTCTCGCGCGTGTTCAACCCGAACAACGCGTTTGCCGAACGCCTGAAGCACATCATCGAGCCGAATTTTTCGATCCAGCGGCGCACCACGATCGCGGATCAGTCGCGCATCCCGCAGGTGGGCGGCGCCTACGACACCATCATCGGCGGCACGACGACGCTCACGTACGGCCTCGCCAACCGCCTGCTGGTGCGCAAGCGGGCGGTCGCAGGCGAGCAGGCGGGCTCGCCGCAGGAGCTGCTGAACGTGTCGATTCGCCAGAGCTACTACAGCGACGAAAAGGCGAGCCAGTTCGACCCGGCCTACGGCAACAACCAGGGCCGCCCACCCAGTCCGTTGTCGCCGATCACCGTGTCGGCCAGGGCCATGCCGAGCCGGCCAGCCTCGCTCGACTTCCGGCTCGATTACGACCCGCGCCGCGAAGCCGCGTTCAGGATCCTGGGCTACGGCCTGAACGGCGTCTACCGCACGGACCTGATCGAGACCACCGCCGGCTGGAGCAAGCAGAACTACGGCAACGCGCGCGACGGCCGGTCGAACAACAACCTCCAGCAAAGCACCCAGCTGCGCTTCGCCGGCGGCAAGTACGGCGGCACCGTGTCGTTCTATTACGACATCGCGCGGTCCATGCTCAACAACCACCGCTACATCGCGTTCTACAACGCCCAGTGCTGCGGCATTTCGTTTGAGTACATGGCCTACAATTACGCCCAGAACACCAACCTGCCCATCAACCAGAACCGCCGGTTCAACATGTCGTTCACGCTGGCCGGGGTCGGGTCGTTTTCGAACTTCTTCGGGGCATTCGGCGGCGGATCGTATTAAGATCGTTGGCTGTCATGGTTAAAGTCCTCGTCACCGGCGGCGCCGGCTTCATCGGCAGTAATTTCGTCCGCTACGCGCTGCAGACGCACGCCGACTGGCACGTCACCAATCTCGACAAGCTGACCTACGCCGGGCGCAAGGAAAACCTGCACGACGTGATGGACAGTCCCCGTCACACGTTCGTGCACGGCGACATCTGCGACGCAGCCGTAGCCGGCCCGCTGGTCGAAGCCGCCGACTACGTGGTGCACTTCGCCGCCGAGACGCACGTGGACCGCTCGATCATGGCGGCCGGCGACTTCATCAAGACCGACGTCGAAGGCTCGTTCGTGTTGCTCGAAGCGGCGCGCCGCAACCCCGGCCTGAAGCGCTTCATCCAGATTTCGACCGACGAGGTCTACGGCAGCGTGCCGGAAGGCTCGAGCACCGAGACCGACGAGCTCAGGCCGCGCAACCCGTACGCCGCCAGCAAGGCGGGCGCGGATCGCCTGGCGTATAGCTACTGGGCCACCCACGACGTCCCGGTGATCGTGACCCGGGCCTCGAACAATTACGGGCCATACCAGTTTCCCGAAAAGATCCTGCCGCTGTTTGTGACCAACCTCGCCGACAACATCCCGGTGCCGCTCTACGGCGACGGCGGCAACATTCGCGACTGGCTGCACGTGCTCGACCACTGCCGCGCGCTCGACCTGCTGTTACACACCGGCACCAACGGCGAGGTCTACAACATCGGCGGCGGCAACGAGGTCAAGAACCTCGACCTCACGCACGCGGTGCTGAAGCTGATGGGCAAGGGCCCGGAGCTGATCAACCCGGTGGCCGACCGCAAGGGCCACGACCGCCGCTACAGCCTCGGGACGAAGAAGCTCGAGGGCATGGGCTGGCAGCCGCAGGTGCCGTTCGAACAGGGCCTGGCCGAGACCGTCGCCTGGTACCAGGCCAACGAGTGGTGGTGGCGGCCGATCAAGGAACGCGACGCCGGCTACAAGGCCTATCTCGAAGCGCAGTACGGCAAGCGCGGCTGATGCCGGCCCCGATCCTCGTCACCGGCGCGGCGGGGTTTGTCGGCAGCCACCTGCTCGAGTTGCTGGGCCAGGACGGCGCCGAGATTATCGCCTGGCAGCGTCCCGGCACCGCACCCCTGGTTGCCGGCCACGGCGTGCGGTGGGCCACGGTGGAGATGCAGGACGCGGCGGCCGTGCGTGCCGCCGTCGCCGATGCCCGGCCCCAAGCTGTCTATCACCTGGCCGGCATGGCTCACGTCGGTGATTCCTGGGGCCAGACGCGAGAAACCTTCGCCGGCAACGTGCTGGCCACCCATCACCTGTTCGAGGCGCTGCGCCGCACCGGCCTGGCGCCGCGCGTGCTGGTGACCAGCTCCGCAACCGTCTACACGCCCGCCGACCACGCCCTGCGCGAAGACGACCCGGTGTGCCCGAACAATCCGTACGGCACGAGCAAGCTCGCCCAGGAAATGGTGGCGCGCCGCTCGTGGCTCGACGATGGGATCCCAGGGTTGATCGCGCGGGCGTTCAATCACGTGGGACCGCGACAGGCGCCGTCGTTCCTGGCGCCCAGCGTGGCCCGGCAGATCGCAGCCATCGAGGCCGGGCGCCTCGAGCCCGTGCTGATGGTCGGCAACCTCGAGCCCCGGCGGGACCTGATGGACGTGCGCGACACGGTTCGCGCGTATCGCGCGATGATGCAATCGGCCGCACCTGGCGTGACCTACAACGTCTGCTCCGGCCGCCCGGTGCCGGTGAAAGACCTGATCAACCTGTTCGTCCAGCATGCCAGGGTGCCCATCCGCATCGAACAGGATCCGGCGCGCTTCCGGCCGAACGACACGCCCCTGTTGCTGGGAGACGCCTCGCGGCTGCACGGCGACACCGGCTGGTCGACCGAGATTACGCTCGACCAGACCGTCGAAGACCTGATCGACTACTGGCGCGGCCAGCCGTAGCTCCGGTTATTTACGCGGTGAGACGCGCAAGCACACCGGCAATGACCGCGGCTCGGGGCACGAGCGCGTCGATCTCGACGTGCTCATGAAGCGCGTGCGCGCCATCCCCTATGGCGCCGAAGCCGTCGAGCGTGGGCACGCCGAGCGCGGCGGTGAAGTTGCCGTCGGAACCGCCCCCGGCGCTGCCTTCCTCGAGCATCAGCCCCAGGTCGTTGGCAACTTCACGAGCCGCCTCGAACAGCTTCACGACGCCCTCGCTTCGCTCCAGGGGCGGACGATCGAAACCACCCGTGACGATGACACGGGCACCAGCGATGTGCGGCGTCAGCGCCGTCATGGCCCGCTCCACGCGTTCGGCGTCGGCACGCGTCACCGCCCTCGCATCGATGGTGGCGCGCGCCTCGGCCGGCACCACGTTGGCGCGCGTGCCGCCCTCGATCACGCCCACGGTCACCGTGACACCTCGCGCCGGATCCTGCAGGTCGTCGATGGCAATGATCTGCCGCGCCAGCTCGCGCACGGCGCTCGTGCCCTTGCCCGGGTCGAGTCCCGCGTGCGCCGACACGCCGTGCACGACCATTTCAAACTGGCCGACGCCCTTGCGGCTGGTCTTGAGCCCGCCGCCGGGAAGCGACGGCTCGAACACCAGCACGGCCTCGCTCTTCGCCGCCTCGGATTCGATCAGCGCGCGCGACGTGGTGCTGCCAATTTCCTCGTCGGTGGTCCACAGCATCATGACCTGGCAATTGGTGAGCCCGCCCGCGGCGAGCACGGCGCGGGTGGCCAGCGTGGCCAGGCCGATGCCGGCCTTCATGTCGAAGATGCCGGGACCGTAGAGCCGCCCGTGCTCGCGCTTGAGCGGCATGCGCTCGAGCTGGCCGATCGGCCACACGGTGTCGAAGTGGCCAAGCAGCAGAATCTGCCGGGGTCCTTGTCCGAAGCTGACCCGCAGGTGATCCCCGGCTGTGGCGGATGACACACTGGTCACCGTTCCGCCAATGGCTGCGAGCCGGGATGCCAGCTCAGCCCCACAGCGATTCACGGCCACCGGGTCGTCGCTCGGCGACTCAATGGCGACGAGCGCCTCGATGAAGTCGAGCAGCCACTCGCGCCGCTCGGCGCAATAGTCGAGGAGTTGGGAGGCCATGACGATGGGTCCTATAATAGTGCTGTGAATGGACTGGCCCGGATCGTCGTAATCAGCATGGTGGCGGCGGGAACCACGCTGTCGGCACAAACCCCACAGCCATTCCCAAGACCCAACACGCCGTCGACCCAGAAACCACAAACACCCGCGGCACCGTCGGCACCGGCACCCACCCCGGCACCTCAGGCACCCTTAGGACCCCAGGCACCCTCGC
Source organism: Acidobacteriota bacterium (assembly GCA_041178345.1). Lineage (GTDB taxonomy): Bacteria > Acidobacteriota > Vicinamibacteria > Vicinamibacterales > UBA2999 > 12-FULL-67-14b. Next base: position 36,380 of record JBEGVQ010000117.1, read on the forward strand.
CTGGCGCGGCAAGTGGTGCACCAAGCGAGGCGGTTTTGGGCGCGCCGATCTATCCGTCGGCGGTCTACCTCACGTCCTATGATGCCGGTCGCGGCCAGCGGTTCTACTTGTTCGGCTCCACCATTCCCTATGCCGAGCTCGTGGGGTATTACCGGACGGTGCTCAAGACCAGGGGCGATGAGTTGTTCGAGGCGCCCCCGACCCACCAGTTCGAGACCGCGCGCTACCGCGACGACAGCATGGCGTTTCCGCCGAGCGTCACGGTCAAGGATTACACCTACGGCGGCGCAGCGGGTTTTCCGAATCCCAGGCCCGGGGCCGAGCCGGCACGCTTTCCGACGGTCATTCAGATCGTGCCAGCACCGCGCCAGTAGAGGCGGGTCTTTAGACCCGCCTTAACTCTTCACGTAGATTTCGCCAGCCTTCCTGAACTCGGCCGACTTCTCTTCCATCCCTTTCGCCGCCTCGGCGCGCACCTGCTGCGTGAGCTCCATGCTGCAGAACTTGGGGCCGCACATCGAGCAGAAGTGCGCGACCTTGGCGCCGTCGGCGGGAAGCGTTTCGTCGTGGTACGCGCGCGCGGTGACCGGGTCGAGCGACAGGTTGAACTGGTCCTCCCACCGGAACTCGAACCGCGCCTTCGACAGCGCATCGTCCCACGCCCGGGCGCGCGGGTGGCCCTTGGCCAGGTCGGCGGCGTGCGCGGCGATCTTGTAAGCGATCACGCCGGCCTTCACGTCATCGCGATTCGGCAGGCCGAGGTGTTCCTTCGGCGTGACGTAGCAGAGCATGGCGGTGCCGTACCAGCCGATCATGGCCGCGCCGATCGCCGAGGTGATGTGGTCGTAGCCTGGCGCGACGTCGGTGGTGAGCGGGCCCAGCGTGTAGAACGGCGCCTCGGCGCACCATTCCAGCTGCTTTTCCATGTTCTCCTTGATGAGGTGCATGGGCACGTGGCCGGGGCCTTCGTTCATCACCTGCACGTCGTACTCCCAGGCGATCTTGGTCAGCTCGCCCTGCGTCTTGAGCTCGGCAAACTGCGGCTCGTCGTTGGCGTCGGCAATCGAGCCGGGTCGCAGGCCGTCGCCGAGCGAGAACGACACGTCGTAGGCCTTCATGATTTCGCAGATCTCGCGGAAGTGCGTGTAGGTGAAGTTCTCCTTGTGGTGCGCGAGGCACCACTTGGCCAGAATCGATCCCCCGCGCGAGACGATGCCCGTCAGGCGCTTGGCGGTCATGGGGATATAGCGCAGCAGCACGCCGGCATGGACCGTGAAGTAGTCCACGCCCTGTTCGGCCTGCTCGATCAGCGTGTCGCGGTAGACCTCCCAGGTGAGGTCCTCGGGGCGGCCGCCGACTTTCTCGAGCGCCTGGTAAATCGGCACGGTGCCGATCGGCACCGGCGAGTTGCGCATGATCCACTCGCGCGTCTCGGGGATGTTCTTGCCGGTGGACAGATCCATCACCGTATCGGCGCCCCACAGCGTGGACCAGCGCAGCTTCTCCACCTCCTCGTCGATCGACGAGGAGACGGCGGAGTTGCCGATGTTGGCGTTGATCTTCACCAGGAAGTTGCGGCCGATGATCATCGGCTCGAGTTCGGGGTGATTGATGTTGGCGGGGATGATGGCGCGGCCGCGCGCCACTTCATCCCGCACGAAGTCGGCCGGCAGGCCTTCGCGCGACGCGATGTACGCCATCTCGGGCGTGATCTCGCCCTTGCGCGCGTAGTGCAACTGGGTGACCGGCTGGCCGGCCTTCGCCGCTGCCCGGCGCGGCGCGACCCATGCCTCGCGCAGCTTCGGCAGCCCCGCGCGCGGATCGTGCCCCTGCGGACCGCTGGTGTCGTACAGCCGAACCGGCTTCTCGCCACCGCCCAGCGACACCTCGCGGAACGGCACGCGCAGCGTCGTCTCGCCGGCGGGCGTCTGCACCACCTGCTCGTCGTAGACCTTCGTGGAATTCGGATAGGCCTCTTCGTACGTCGAGGCAACTGGCACAGGCGTGGACTTCTTCATTTCCGCTCTCCCTCCGCCCGTATCAACGGGATCAGGTTCCAGGGTTTCTCTCAATCCGATCCCGCCGTAGCGCGCCCAGAATCAGGCGCGAAGGCGGACGGATACCCCTGGCGGTTGATTCAATTTATCACTACCGTCGGCACTAAGGTGCGGCCTTCTGGCACTACTTGGCTGGTCGGCCGTCGGCGCCGAGAATAGCGACGTTGACGTAGAACAGTTCGGTCGCCACCTCCAACCCCTGCCCCCATTGGTTCGGCATCGTCTGCCATGCCGTCGTGGGCTTGATCACCTGCCAGTCGCCCTTCGCGCCCACCTTGATCGGCATGGCGAAACCGCGTTCGTCGGCGTTCCAGCGATAGGAGACCGCGCCGGCCTTCTCATCGAACGTGAGTTCCAGCGTCGGCAGGTTCGCGCGGCGCAGGTACTGATCGAAGATCGGCGTCATGTCCTGCTTGAGCTCGGCGCTGAAGTGGCGGACCAGGTCCTCGGTCATGATGTTCTGGTACTTGAACTTCTCATAGGTGCTGCGAATCAGGTTCCACCACCGCTCATCGTCGTTGACGGCGTTGCGCAGGGTGTCCAGGAACAACGCGCCTTTGAAGTACATGTCCTGGTTCGGCGGGCGATGGATGCCGCGCTGGGTGATGATCGGCTCCTTGTTGCCGACCTTCGACTTGTAGCCGCCGGCGTACTTGATCGCATCCTCGCGGCCAAACAGCGCCTCGACGTAGATGAACTCCAGGTAGTTGCACCAGCCTTCCTGGATCCACATGTCCGACACGTCGGCGGCCGAGACGGCGTTGCCAAACCACTCGTGGCCGCTCTCGTGAATGATGATGAAATCGAACTTGAGGCTGACGCCCACGCCGGTCCAGTCGCGTTCGAGGTAACCGTTGGCGTAGCGGTTGCCATAGGTCACGGCGCTCTGGTGCTCCATGCCCGAATACGGCACCTCGATCAGCTTGAAGCCGTCTTTCGGGAACGGGTACTTGCCGACGTACTTCTCGAACGCCTCCATCATCGGCAGCGCCTGCGCGAACTGCTTTTGGGCCTTCTCCAGGTTCTCGGGCAGCACGAAGTAGTCCATCGACAGGTCGCCGAGCTTCTCGGCGAAGTGCACGTACTGGCCGATGTTGAGCGAGACGTTGTACGAGTTGATCGGGTAGTGGACGCGGTAGTCCCAGCGCGTGTAGCCGTCGCCCAGGTCGGTCTTGCCCATGAACCGGCCGTTCGAGACGTTGGTCAGGCCGTTGGGCACGGCGACGCGAATGTCGGCACCCTCGGGTTCGTCGCGCCACTGATCCTTGCTCGGCCACCACACGCTCGATCCCTCGCCTTCATTGGCGGTGTTGATCCAGTGCCGGCCGGCGGGATCCTTGCGAAACGCCAGGCCGCCAAAGCGGCCCTGTTCCTGCGGCAGGCCGGTGTAGTGAAAGTCGATGGTGTAGGTGCGGCCGGCGCGCAGGGTCTCCGGGAAGTCCACGTAGACAGTGTTGTGATCGCGTTCGTACTTGAGGGTCGTGGCGCCCATCTGGATCTTATCGACCGACAGGTTCGCGTACAGCTCCAACTGGATGCGGGTGTCGTCCTTGAGCATCTTGAAGCGGATGGCGTTCTTGCCCGTGATCGACTTCTTCTCGGGATCGACGCGCACGTCGAGCTGGTAGTGCAGCAGATCGTTGTTGGCGCGATAGCGGCCATATTCCCCGCGCAGAATGTCCGTGCGCAATGGGGCTCGCAGTGTCGATGGCGGCTCGCGCCGGGCCGGCTGTGACGCAGTGGCGTTCTGCGCTGACAACGACGCAGGGGTACCGAGCACACAGAAGACGCAGAGCAAGACAGGCAACCCTAAAGGGTTGCCTCCACCGGTGAGCGAGAGGCGGGCGAGGGTCATGGTCTGACATCATAAGGGACGTGCCACTGGTCCCGCTTCCTGTCGATGCGTTCATCGACCCCATTCGCCAGACGCTCGATCGCCATCGCGCGGCGGTGCTGACGGCGGCGCCCGGCGCGGGCAAGACCACGAGGGTACCGCCGGCGCTTGTTGACCAGGGCCGGGTGCTGTTGTTGCAGCCGCGACGGGTGGCAGCGCGAGCCATGGCGCGCCGCGTTGCCGACGAGCGCGGTTGGACGCTGGGCCGGGAAGTCGGATGGCACATCCGCTTCGAGAAGAAGGCGACCGCCGACACCAAGCTCCTGGTCGTGACCGAGGGCATTCTGACCGCGTACCTGCAGGACGACCCGCTGCTGAGCGATGTCACGACGCTCGTCGTTGACGAGTTCCACGAGCGCAGCGTCCACGCCGACCTGGGGCTCGCCCTGGCGCGACAGGCGTGGCTGGCGCGTCCGGATCTGCGGATCCTCGTGATGTCGGCCACCCTCGAGACGGCGCCGGTCTCGCGTTTTCTGGGTGACTGCCCGGTGATCGACGTGCCGGGCACGCTGCACCCGCTGGCCATCGGCTACGCGCCTGGCCAATCGATTGCCGCCGCGCTCGACGAGGTTCTGCCCGTGGCCGGCGGCAACGCACTCTGCTTCCTGCCCGGCGCCGGCGAGATCGCCCGAGCCCGGCGCGAAACCGAACCGGTGGCGGCCCGGCACGGCGTCGAATTGCTGTCGCTTCATGGCTCGATGGATGCCGCCGAACAGGACGCGGTACTCCGGTCTGACGTCGGCGCGCGCCGACGAGTCATCCTGGCCACGAACATCGCCGAAACGTCGCTGACCGTTCCGGGCGTCTCGATCGTGATCGATACCGGCCTCCACAAGGTCGCGCGCTACAACGGCGAACGCGGGGTGGACAGCCTGACGCTGGAGCGGATCACGGCGGATTCCGCGGATCAGCGCGCCGGCCGCGCCGGACGGCTCGGTCCGGGAACCGTGACGCGGCTCTGGGACCAGCGCGATCGGCTGCGGCCTCATCGCGAGCCCGAGGTCCAGCGCATCGACCTGGCGCAGCCGGTGCTGTCGATCCTGGGCTGGGGCGGCGACCCCGCGACCTTCGAGTGGTTCGAACGGCCCACCATCGACCGCCTGGCGGTCGCCGTCACGCTGCTCGAACGGCTCGGCCTCGTGCGCGATGGCCGCGCGACCGAGCAGGCCCGGCTGCTGCGGCGACTGCCGTTACATCCACGGCTTGCGCGCATCCTGGTGGACGGCCTCGGCTCGTTCGAGGCCGCGGCGGCCTGCGCGTGGCTCTCGGAGCCGGGACGAACCGAGGGCGGTCACCAATCGACCTCTTGCGACCTGCTGCCCATTCTCGACGCCTGGGCCCGCATGCCGTTTCACCTGAAGCGCGTGGCCGAGAACCTGGAACGCAGTGCCGCGGGGGTGTTGGGCAATCGCCAGGCCAGGCACATCGACGAAACCGTGTTCCGGCGGGCGGTGCTGGCGGGCTATCCCGACCGGGTGGCGAAGCGGCGAAGTGCAGACCGCGTCACCCTGGCCACGGGCCATGGCGCGGTGATGGGACGCGAGAGCGGCGTTCGTGACGGTGACTGGCTGGTGGCATTAGATGTCACTTCCGGCACGGTCCGCCTAAAGGCGGACGCTACATCGACGACCGAAGCCACGGTTCGGTCCGCATGTAGGATCGAGGCCGAGTGGCTCAGCCCGACTCGAAGCGAAGTAGTCCACAGCATTGATGTCAGCGGTGTGGTTCGTGCTCACGCCACCGACTGGTACGACGCCCTGGTGCTGCGAGAGCGTCACGTGACCATTGAACCCGAGGTCGCTTCGCATATGTTGGCCCAGGCGTGGTGCGATCGCGCGCAGGATGCTGAAACCGAGCGGTTGGTTCGGCGCGCTGCTTTCGCGGGGCACACGCTGGACTTGCCGGCACTGGCGGTGCTGGCGGCAGCCGGCGCGAACAGCTTCAAGACTCTCGACATCGCCGCACAGTTGCCATGGGCGGCGAAACAGGCCATCGATCGCGACGCACCCGACTCCCTCGCAGTGCCAAGCGGCCGCTCGATGCGACTCGATTACGCCGCCGACGGCACCGTGTCGGTCGCGGTGAAGCTACAGGAACTGTTCGGCCTCGCCGAGACGCCCAGGCTTGGGCCGAAGCGGATCCCCGTGACGTTCCACCTGCTCGCGCCGAACGCGCGGCCGGTGCAATCCACGCAGGACCTCAAGAGCTTCTGGGCCACGACGTACCAGGAAGTGCGGAAGGAACTGCGCGGCCGCTACCCCAGGCATCCGTGGCCGGAAGATCCATGGACCGCGACGCCGACACACAGAACGACGAGGCGACCGCGTTAGTGGTTATCATCGGTGATGCGATTTTTTCGCCGGACCGTTCTGACCCTCGTCGCCATTGGCATCGCCGGCGCGGGGGCCGGGTGGTACCTCGCCGGTCGCGAAGCTGGACCGTCGATCACCATCAAGTCGCCTGATCAGTTCGTGGGTCGCGCCAGCGCGCTTGATGTGGTGGCGGAGTCGGCGACGCCGGTCGTGGCCATGCACGCCACGCTCGAGCAGAACGGGCAGTCAACCATGGTGGCGTCGTACGGCAGCGACGGCACCGGGCAAACCCAGGTCAGCCTGTCGGGAGCACTCGGCAAGACCACCATCCCGACCCTGGTCAGCGGGCCCGCCACCCTCACGGTGACGGCGTCGCGCCAGGTCTTCTTCGGGCTGCGAACGGCTGAGTCGGCGATCACGCGCGAGTTGCAGGTGCGGCTGGATCCGCCCAGGATTGCGGTCACGTCCATCCACCACTTCATCAACCTCGGCGGCGCGGAGTTCGTCGTCTTGCGGGCGACGCCGGACGATGTGGATGCCGGGGTGAGGGTGGGCGATGTCGAGTATCGCGCCTACCCCGGTTCGGCGGTGGGCATTGCCGATCCCGCCGTGCGGGTGGCATTCTTCGCACTGAAGCACGACCAGGACGTGAACGTCCGCATGTCAGCGTTCGCCAGGGATGCGGCCGGCAACGAGGTGACGACCCCGCTCGAGCATCAGCCGACCAACAAGAAGTTCCTGCAGTCGCGCATCCCGATCGACCAGCGCTTCCTGGACCGGGTGGTGCCGGCGATTGCCTCAAACACCCCCGGCTTGAAGGTTGACGTTGATTCACCGGAGGGCCTCCTGAAGGGCTTCCTCACCATCAACGGCGACCTGCGCAAGCAGAACGGCGACACCATTACCGCGCTGGCCGCGAAGAGCCAGCCGAAGATGCTGTGGACTGAGGCCTTCGCGCAGATGGGCAACTCGCAGGTCGAGTCGCGCTTCGCCGATCGCCGGACCTATTTCTTCGGTGACCAGGAAATCGACCGCCAGGTCCACCTCGGCTTCGACCTCGCCTCGGTGCAGCAGGCGCCGGTGAACGCCTCGAACGCAGGCGTTGTCGTCTTTGCGGACTTCCTCGGCATCTACGGCAACTGCGTCATCGTCGATCACGGCCTGGGCGTGCAGTCGCTGTACGCGCACCTGTCATCGATCGGAACGAAGGTCGGCGATACCGTCGCGAAGGGCCAGGAGCTGGGCCGCACCGGCGCCACCGGCTTAGCCGGCGGCGACCACTTGCACTTCACGATTCTCCTGCAGGGCGTGCCGGTCAATCCGATCGAGTTCTGGGATCCCCAGTGGATGCGGGACCGGGTGTTGCGGAAGATTAACGAGGCGGGCGGAACGCGGTAGGCGCCCCATAAAGGGGCGCCCTACCGAGGCGAAAAGACTACTTGACCGCCTGCTGCAGCGCCTGCGTCGCCTGCTCCACCTGCGCGGCCAGCGCGTTCACAGCCGCGGATACGGTGCGCACGCCGCCCTGCGCCTCGGTGAAGCGGCCTTCTTCAAGCCCCTCGCGGATCTGCGGCATGGTCTTCACGCCGTAGCCGGTGTAGAAACCCGGCGCGTAGATCTGGTGCTTGAACCACTCGCGGCGGGGCAGGCCTTCGGTGTTCCCCAGCTTCCGCTCCGACGTGATCAGCAACTGGTTGAGCGCCTGCAGGTCCTTGCGTGCCTGCAGCGCCTGCGTGTTGGCGCGGCCGAGCGAGCCATACGCCTTCTCGAACGCGCGGCCGGCGTCGCGCAGCTTCTCCACTGCCGAGCGCACCTGCCGCAGGTCCACGTTCGACTCTTTCTTCGTCGCCGCCAGCGCTTCGAGCTCGACCACGTAGCGCATCAGCGTGTCGGCCGTATCGGTGAACTGGAACGGCAGTACCGGCGCATCGGCCATGCGCAGGATCAGCGTGCCCGTGAGCTGCGCCAGCGTCCGGCCGTAGGTGTAGTCCGTATCCGAATAGGTCTGGTACCACTTGATCGTGTCGTAGGCCGAGTGATACACGCCGCCAGGACTCTCGCCGCCGAAACTGACGTTGAGCGACGACAGCGTGAGGTGCTGCAGGAACGGCGTGAAGTCCGAGCCCGAACCGAGCGGGGCGATGCGGAATGACGGATCGGCCTCCGCTGCCTTGCGCTCGTTCTCCGGGTGGCCAAGGATGGCGCGGCGGCGGCCCTCGTCGAACACCGGCTTGCCGGTACGCGGATCCATGATCTCCTTCGCCACTTCGCCGAGGAACTGCTGCAGGCCGTGCGAACCACCGGCGTTCAGCCAGCCCTTACCGGTTCCGTCAGTGTTGATGTAGACGGCCGCCTTCTGCTTGAGCTCGGCGTTGTTCTTCTCGGCCCACTCGGTGGAACCCAACAAGCCCCACTCTTCGCCGTCCCACAACGCGATCTTGATCGTGCGCGAGGGCCGCCAGCCGGTCTTGAGCAGCTCGCCCAGGCCGCGAGCCGTCTCCATCAAGGACGATGCGCCGCTGATCGGGTCGTCCGCGCCCATCACCCACGCGTCGTGGTGGTTGCCGAAGATGACCCACTCGTCCGCGCGCGTGGTGCCGGGAATGGTCACCATCACGTTGTAGAGCGGGCGGTTCTTCCACTCGAACGACAGCTTCATGTGCAGCTGCGCCGGGCCGGGACCCACGTGGTACGTCACCGGCAGCGCGCCGCGCCATTCGGGAGGTGCGACCTGCCCCTTGAGCTGCCGCAAGATCGGCAACGCGTCGCCATAGCCAATCGGCAGCACCGGAATCTTCAGGATGGTCTGCGAGTCTTCGCGATTGAGCTTCTTGCCGCCGGCCTCGCTGCCCCAGCCGGGCGTGATCGGATCGCCGGGATGCACCGGCATGTCCATCACGCTGCCGCGCTGCGCGCCAAACTCGGGCCGGTACGGGCCGTTCGGATACACATCACCCTGGAAGTACCCGTCGTCTCGCGGGTCGGAGTAGATCAGGCAGCCAATCGCGCCGTTCTCGTACGCGACCTTGGGCTTGATGCCGCGCCAGCCGGCGCCGTAGCGGGCCAGCACGATCTTGCCCTTCACGCTGATGCCCATCTGCTTGAGCCGCTCGAAGTCGGCCGGCATGCCATAGTTCACGTAGACCACTTCGCCGGTCACGTCGCCGTCGGCCGAATAGGCGTTGTAGACCGGCGTCTGGTCGCCGGAGTCGGGATCTTCCGGCAGCACCGGTTCCTTGAGCAGCAGCGCATGCTTGACCGGCGCCACCAGCTCGACGCTCGTTTCCACCGGCCACGGCATCATCGCCTCGAACTCTTCGATGCGCGCGTCGAGGCCGAACGACTTGAACTTGGCCAGCGCGTACTCGGCGACCTTCTTCGATGACGGCTGTCCTGCGACGTGGGAGTCGCCGGCCATGGCCTCCATGTATTCCTTGAGTCGCGCCGCGTCGGGGAACTTCCTGAACTGCGCCTCGCGCGCCCGCTGCGCAGCGACGGCATCGTCAGGGAACCCGCGAAGACTGGGAGATTGAGCGGTGGCGGGAAACTGCAACGCCACGGGCGCGAGGACGGCAAGCAGTGCAAGGGTGCGAAGGTGGCGAGTCATCCGAGGTTTATATCGCAGATTGCGATATCCTCGGCGGATGACACGGATGCCTGCCGCGCTGCTTTTGTCTTTGATTGTCGCGGTGCCGTCCTTCGCGCAAGACGCCGCGAAGCCGGCCACGCCGCCGCCGACCATCGTGCAGAAGGTGCGCGCGGCCATCGGCGAGAGCGACTTCGTCAAAGCCGAGAAGGTGGTGCTCGACGACATGGCCGCCAACGGCACGACGCCAATCGCCATTGAGGCTTTCTCGTGGCTTGGCCGCGGCGCGGTCGCCGCCAAGAACTACGACGCGGCCATGACCTATGCCGCCCGCACCTACGAAATCGTCGAGGAGCAGCTGAAGACGCGGAAACTGGACGATGAGGCGCGGCTGCCGATTGCGCTGGGCGCGGCCATCGAAGTCACCGCGCTCGCCACGGCAGGGCAGGGCCGCCGTTCGGAAGCCGTCCTCTACCTGCGTCGCGAACTCGACACCTACAAGGGCACGTCGATCGTGGAACGCCTCAACAAGAACGTCAACCTGCTCAGCCTCGAGGGCTCGCCGGCGTTTCCCGTGGACAGCCCGAAGTGGATTGGCGCGGCGCCGCCGGCGATGGCTGCGCTCAAGGGCAAGCCGG
>JBEGVQ010000118.1:0-13378 GCA_041178345.1 Acidobacteriota bacterium
CCGTCTCGCCACCAGGGACGCGCGGCCACACCTGGTGGTCCGGGCGGCGACCAGCGACTGCGCCTGGCGGCCGCGCATGGCGCCGGCGGCGTTCCGCGTGCACGAGGGTGGCGTTGACGACCTGGTGGCCGGATCGGAAGGCCTGATCGAGCGCGCGCGCGGACTCCAGGCCGACGGCCGTCTTGTGGATGCGGAAGCCGCCGCGCGGTGGAGTGTGCTGCTGACCGAGCCCGGCCCCGAGCACACCGCCGCCCGGTGCATGCTGGCGCGGTGTCTCATCACCCAACGCCGGCTGCTCGAGGCGCGGGCCGCGTTGCTGTCGGCCGATGGCGCCGAGGCCGACGACTTGCGACGGGAGATTCTCGCCGGGCCCACCGACCCGCGCAATGAGCCCGCGATGGTCGAGACCTTCATGGAGGTCCTGCGCGCGTGCCAGGAGGTGGACGATGGCACCGTGACGCTGACGCGGGTCGCGGCGTTGGTGCAAGAACGGTTGGCGGCTTCGTCGGTCGCCTTCGTGACGCGGCACCATCAGCAGCCGCTGCCGATGGCGCATAGCGGCGCCCAGACGCCGCGGACGGCTCAGCTGGAGATCGCGCTGCGCGTGCTCGATACCGGCGTTGCCGTCGGTCCCACCGACCGCGGACCTGCCGTTGAGGCCGCGTGGCCCGTGCGCTACGGCGCGACGGTGACCGGCGCCCTGTGGTGCCACTGGGCCGTTGGCGCGCCGGTCGTCGCGGCGGACAGCGCCGTGATTCTGCGCCTGGCGGCGACGGCGGCGGCGCCGGCAGTTTATGAACTCGCGGAGCGCTCCCGCTCGCCGGCCGCTGCAAACGGGCTGGTGCCCGACCTGGTGGGCGATAGCCAGGCCATGCAGGACGTGCGACAGGCGGTGATCCGAGCGGCCGCGTCGCCGTTCCCCGTGCTGATCGAGGGTGAGAGCGGCGCCGGCAAGGAACTGGTGGCGCGCGCGGTGCACGCCGGCAGTCCGCGACGGGCCCGCCGCTTCTGCGCGCTCAACTGCGCGGCGCTGACCGACGACCTGGTGGAAGCGGAGTTGTTTGGCCACACGCGTGGCGCCTTTACGGGGGCCGTGGCCGAACGCACCGGCCTGTTCGAGGACGCCCAGGGCGGCACGCTCTTCCTGGACGAAGTAGCAGAGCTTGGCCCGCGAGTGCAGGCCAAGCTGCTGCGGACGCTCCAGGAGGGCGAAGTGCGCCGGCTGGGCGAATCGCACCTGCGCAAGGTTGACGCCCGCATTGTGGCCGCCACGAATCGGCCGCTGGCGGCGGCGGTCTCGGCCGAGCAGTTCCGCGCCGACCTTCGCTACCGCCTCGACGTGCTTCGCATCGTCGTGCCACCACTGCGTGATCGGCTCGAGGACCTCCCGCCGCTCGTGCGCCACCTGTGGGCCGTGCTCGCCGCCCGCACCGGCAGCCGGGCGGTGCTGTCGCCGTCGGCGCTCACGGCACTGGGCGCGTACGACTGGCCCGGCAACGTGCGCGAACTGCAGAACGTGCTGGCATCGGTGATGGTGGCGGGGCCCGCCAGGGGCGTGATTGGCGCCAATGGCTTGCCCGGCCACATCACGCGAACCACGGCCATGAGCAGCCGGGCGACGCTGGCAGAGGCGCGCCGGAGCTTCGAAGTGCATTTTGTGCGCGCCGCGCTGGCCCGCGCCGGCGGCCGGCCGATGGCGGCCGCGCGCGAGCTCGGTCTGTCGCGGCAAGGGTTGACCAAGCTGGTGGCGCGGCTCGATCTGCCGCCGCTCGACCGGGCGCGGCCGGCCAACGCATTAGAATGAGCGCGGTGGTTGGTTTTCTCGTCCGGCGGATATTGCTGACGGTCCCGGTGCTGTTCGGGGTGGCCACCCTTGTCTTCTCGCTGATTCACCTGGTGCCTGGCGATCCCGCGCAAGCGATGCTGGGGGACGGCGCATCGCCGCAGGATATTGCGGAGCTGCGGACCAGCCTCGGACTCGACCGGCCGCTGCCGGCACAGTACGCCGCCTTCATGAAAAGCGCCGTCACTGGTGACCTGGGCCGGTCGTTTCGCACCGGCCAGCCCGTGACGCAAATGATCGCGGAGCGCGTGCCGGCTACCGCCGAACTCGCCCTGGCGGCGATGACGGTCGCCATCGCGCTGGCCATCCCGCTCGGCATGGTCGCCGCCGTGCGGAAGAACACGTGGGCCGACCACGCGGCCATGACCTTCTCGCTGGCGGGCATTTCCATTCCGAACTTCTGGCTGGGGCCGCTGCTGGCGATGGTTTTCGCCGTGGAGCTCGGCTGGCTGCCGGTATCGGGCCGGGGGACACCCGCGCACCTGGTGTTGCCCGCCGTGTCGCTGGGACTGGCGCTCTCGGCGATCCTGGCGCGCATGACCCGGGCGAGCCTGCTCGAGGAACTGGGGGAGCTGTACGTGCGCGCGGCGCGCTCACGCGGCGTGTCGCCGGCGGCTGCCGTGCTGCGGCACGCCCTGCGCAACAGCCTGATCCCACTCGTGACGATCGTCGCGCTGCAGTTCGGCGCGGTGCTGACCGGGGCCGTGATTACCGAGACGATTTTCGCGTGGCCAGGTATCGGCCGGCTGTTGATCCAGTCGATCGGGTTCCGCGACTACCCGATGGTGCAGGGCTGCATCCTGCTGATCGCTGCCACCTACGTGACGGTCAACCTGCTCACCGACATCCTGTACGGCGTCCTGGACCCGCGGATTCGACTCGAATGATGCGCCTTGGTCTCGTCATCGTCTCGGTGGTGGTGCTGTCGGCGTTGTTTGCGCCGTGGGTGCTGCCGTGGGACGCCAACGCCCAAGTGCTGGCCAACCGCCTCGAGGGTCCGAGTTGGCAGCACTGGTTCGGGCTGGATGAACTCGGGCGCGACATCCTCGCGCGCGTGCTGCTCGGCGCCCGCGTCTCGTTGCTGGTGGGCGTGGTGGTGGTGGGCGTATCTGCGGTCGTCGGCATGGCGGTGGGCGCCGTCTCGGGTTACTACGGCGGCCGCATTGACCAGGTCATTGGCCGCGTCATGGACGTCTTGATGGCCTTCCCCGGCATGTTGCTGGCGATTGCCCTGGTCGCGGTGCTTGGTCCAAGCCTCACCAACGTGGTGCTGGCGCTGGCCGTGATCGGGTGGGTGGGCTACGCTCGACTGGTGCGGGGCCAGGTACTGCGCGCGCGCGAGTTCGAGTACGTGGTGGCCGCCCGGGCCCTGGGCGCCAGCACGGCGCGGATCCTCGCGCGGCACGTGCTGCCAACGGCGCTGCCGCCCGTCATGGTGCAAGCCACGCTGGGCATGGCCGGCGCCATGCTGGCCGAGGCGGCGTTGAGCTTTCTCGGGTTGGGCGTTCAGCCGCCGACGCCCAGTTGGGGCACCATGATCAACGGCGGCCGCGTGCACCTGCTCGACGCGCCACACCTCACCATCTTTCCGGGATTGTTCCTGGCGATCGTCGTGCTGGGCTTCAATTTTCTCGGCGACGGCCTGCGCGACGCGATCGATCCGAAGCAGTGAGACGGAAGAAGGCAGAAGGAAACTTCTCACTCCTCACTTTTCACGTCTAACTTCAATCGCAACTGCAGCAACTGGCGATTGCCGGGCTCGGCTGCCAGGGCCTCTTCGACCGCGTGGCGCGCGCGCTGGCGATCGCCGCCTCGTAGCGCGGCGTCCGCCAGGCGAATCTGAAGTGCAGTGCTCGGTCCGGCTTCGTTGATGACCCGCTCGAGCCAGCGGACGGCCAGCGCTGGTTCGCCGAGTCGAAGCGACATGTCCGCGATCCGCGAGCTGACCGCGGCCAGCGGCTTGTCGTCGCCCACGAGCGTGGCGTACTTCAGTAACGCGTCGCGGGCTTCCTGGATACGGCCGTCGCGGCTCATGACCTCGGCGAGTTGCAGGTAGGCGTCGGGCGGCACCGGGAGCCGCGCCACGGCCTGGCGCAAGGCCCGCTCGGCGGCCGGCCGATCGCCGGCCAGCAACCAGGCCCGGCCCAGTTCCGCAAGGGTGTCGCTCGTGGCGTCCGACCGGCCGGCCGCCTGCTGCAGCGCTTCGAGCGCCTTGTTGAGCGCGACCCGATCGCCGCGCCGCTCGGCGCTGGTCAACCAGATGTGACCGAGCGCCGCGTACGCCGCCGGGGCATCGGGAAAGCGCTCGAGCGCCCGGCTCAGGGTCACGACCGCCGCCGCCTCGCGCCCCGCGCGCGCCTGGGCCAGGCCGACCGCCACCAGTCGATCGGCCCGCGCCACGTCGAGGGCGGCAAGCGCTTCCAGTTCGTTAATCGCCCGGGTGTGCTCGCCGTCGAGTGCGTAGACCTCGGCCAGCGCCTCGCGCGGCGCCGTCCGGCCGGCCGGCAACCGGCGAGCGGCCTCCTCGAGCGACCGCCGGGCCCCCGGCAGCTGGTCCTGGTCACGCAGCACCAACCCCAGCACGTAGTGGGCGTCGCCAAGCGCCGGGTCCAGCTTGAGCGCCTGTTGCAGGGCCGACGCCGCCGGCTCGAGGCGCCCCGCACGATAACGGGACAGGCCCAGTTTGTAGTGAACCCGCGCGCTGCGTTCGTCGAGGTTGAGATACGCCTGGTAGCGCTCGATCGCGCGGTCGGCCCGGTTCAACGACGCGTTGACGTCGCCCAGCAGTTCAATGGCCAGCAGGGCGCCCGGGTCGAGTTCGACGGCCTCGCGCAGGTCGCGGAGTGCGGCGTCCAATTCGTTCTGGTTCAGGTAAACGGCGCCGCGCTTGAGGTGGGCCAGCATCGAGTCTGGCTTGAGCGCGATCGCCCCGGAAAAGGCTTCGATCGCCTCGAAATGGCGTTCCGCGGCCACGGCCTGGTCGCCCTCGCCAATCCGGCGCTCGAACGCCCGCTCGTTGGCTAGCGCGGAATAGGCCAGCGCCCCGGCCACCCCCGTGATGGCCACGAACACGACAACAACCAGGGTGGGGCGCACGGAGACGATGGTAGCAAAAGGGCGGGAACTTTCGAGGCCGGGTGGTTTCTAAGCTGGTAGACTGACTATGGTTCTTCGTTTTGTCACCGATTCCGTCATGAAAGACGCCGGGGCACTCGGTTGGGCTGAGGTCGGCAACCACGAAGCGGCGCTGATCGAGCGCTGTGCCGCGGGGGAACAGGCCGCGTGTGCCGAGTTAGTCTCCGGCCACGAGCGCATGGTCTATCAACTGGCCCTGCACCTCCTCGGAGACCGTGACGAGGCCCTCGACCTCTCCCAGGAAGTCTTCTTCAGCGTGTTCCGCACCATTGGCAGCTTCCGCGGCCAATCGGCGCTCAAGACCTGGATCTACCGCATCGCGATCAACCAGGCCCGGAACCGCCAGCGCTGGTGGCGGCGCCGCCACCAGGCCGACCAGGTCTCCCTCGATCAGCACGTCGCCGCGCACGGTGACCTGCGCCAGCCCGGCGAACACACCTCGCCCGACCGTGCCTACGCGCGCAAGGAACTGGCCGAACAGCTGTGGACCGCCCTCGATCGACTGCCGTTCGACCAGCGCACCGTGGTCGTGCTGCGCGAGATCGACGGCCTTAGTTACGACGAGATCGCCTTCTCGCTCGGCGTCGCGGTCGGCACGGTCAAGTCTCGCCTGACGCGGGCCCGTCAGACACTGCGCCAACAACTCCAGGGGGTGCGCGTATGATGCACGAACGGTCGTGCGCCGACGTGCGCGGACGGCTCGAGGCGTTCTATGACGGCGAAGTGCCGTTTCCCGAGCGGCTCGCCATTCAGAACCATCTCACCGAATGCGTCGCCTGCAGCCTCGAGGTGGAGCAGATCTTTGCGCTGGGGGCGACGTTGCGCGGCATGGCCGCCGAAGTCGGCGAGCATGCGACGGTCGAGCCCCTGCGCCTGTCGGAACAAGTGGTCGAGCAGCTCGGCGTCGAAGAGCAACTCTCGGCGCAGACGCGGATCGTTGCCTTGTTCCAGGATATGCACCTGGTGTGGGCGGGCATTGGCGCCACGGTCGCCACGCTGATTTGCGTGGTCGGCTCGGCTAGCGTGCTGCACGCCGCCAACCAGGAGCATCCCGACTCGCTCGCGGCCGTGATCGCGCTGCTCGCCAATCCCGGCTCCAATGCCAACCCGGTGCGGCTCAACTACGACATGATGGCGCCGCGTGCCGTGACCGACGCGGCCATCCAGATGTCGGAAGAGGACGCCGAGTACGCGTTGTCGGCAGTGGTTTCCCGCGAGGGGCGCGTCCAGGGGATTGAAGTGATCAACGACGCGCGCCCGCTGGGCGAGCGGGCGGTGGTCAATGCGATGTTGAATGAAGCGTACCGCGTGCAGTTCGCGCCGGCCCAGGCCCGCACCGGCGACGCGGTCGCGGTGAAGATGGTGTGGCTCGTCGCCAACACCACGGTCAAGGGCCGCCACGACGACGACCTCATGGTCTTGCGCTAACCCTTCGACTGTTCTACCGAATGTGGACCTGGCCGGTCCCGACATTCCCCAACGCATCGGTCGCGCGAATCACCAGCGTGCGTCCGGCAGCGCCTGCGTCCAGGCGAATCTCGAACAACTCCTGGCGGGCGTCGAGAATGCCGTCGCGCGGAAAGGCCGGCTGCCAGCGCTGGGCATCGACCGAGAACTCCACGCGCGTGATGGCCGAGTCGATGTCGCGGATGTCCGCCGGCACGACGAAGCTGGCGCCGTCACGACGCACCGCGCCGGCCTGTACCGTGGGCGCCACGTTGTCGATCTCGAAGCTGGTGCTTTCCAGTTCGCCGACGAGCGCCGACTCCGCCGGGTTGGCGCGCGCGTCCGACGCGGCCACTTTCAGGACGTACGTGCCGTTCGGCACCGACGACGTATCCCACACCAGCAGCGTGTCGCGCAGGTCGCGCTTGAGCGGCCGCCAGGACGTTTCTCCCTCGCGTCGGTAGAACACGTCGTAGGTCAGTTCATCGCCATTCTCGTCGTCGGCCTTCCAAACGAAGGTCTGCAGGCCCTTCTGGTAAATGCGCCGGCCAAGCGCCGGGCCGCCGATGCTGGGCGTGCCGACGGCCGCTGAGCGGCGCTCGCTCACCTCGTCCTCGAGACCGGCGATCTCGGCTTCGCCGCTCGAGAAGGGCTTCTGGAACACGGTGCCAGGAGGATGCACGGTGATCGAGGCCACCTGCGGCCTGACGTTGCGCGGCAGGTACGCGGAGGTAATCGAAGTCAACACCGGACTGGCAGTGGTGGCGGTCAGCACGGCGCGCCACTGAAGGTAGCGGGCCTTGGGGCTGGTGATGGCGGAACCCTCGGCGCTGGCATAAGGACCGGCCCAGGGGCTCCACGCTTCGTCCGGGGTGCGAGTGTTGCCGGAGCGGGTGAAGACCGCCACTGTGGCGCCTGCCGGCGTCACGGCCTTCCAGGCCACTACGCCCCAGCTCGACACCAGGCGTGCGTCTTTCACATCCGACTCGAACGTGCCGCGCGCCGCGCGCGCCGACGAGATCGCCATCAGGCGTCCCGGATTCGAGGTTGCAATCAGCGTACGGTCAGCCGTCCGAATCAGCTGGGTCGCTTGCTGGGCCGGCACACGGGTCACGAGCATCGCGCGAACGGGGTCCCCGCTTAGCCGGTAGAGTTTGCCCTTGCCGCCCGTGGCCACGAGCAGGGCGCCATCGGGTTCGATGACGATATCGTAGGGGGCCTCCTCGGCCGGCGACCAGATCTGATCCCACAGGCCATCGGGCTGCACGCGGAAAATCGCGCCGGTCTGGCTGCGGCGGTCGCCGGTGGAGGACTGAGCCGCCGTCGGCATGTCCACCACCGCGATGGAGGTGATCTCAGTCGAGACGTTCGGGATCGAGGGGGTGACGGTTGGCGGCGTCACCGCGGGCTCGGCCAGGGTATCGCCGGCGCCGGCGCCGCGGCTGCTCTGCGCGCCCGCGTAAATCACGCCCTTCGCATCCACCCGCAGTGCGCGGACTTCCTGCAGGGGCGTGTCCAGCAGGAGAAAGCCCTTGCCGGCGTGATCGACTCGAAAGACCCGGCCAGGGGAGCCGGTGCCCACGAGCAGCTGGTTGCTGGCGTCAAACGCCAGCGACACGGCATGCGTCGCTTTGGTGGCAAAGAACGCCTCGCTCTTGCCGTCGCCGCTGATGCGATAGACCGTGCCCTTGTCGCCGGTGCCCGCAAACACGGTGCCCTGGCGGTCCACGGCGAGCGACCAGATGTACTTATCCTCAGGATCGAAAAAGGTTGTGGCCTGGCCCCTGGCGTCCACCTTGTAGATGCGGCCATCCGGCGACGTGGCCACGTACAGGCCGCCGTCCGGCGCGGCCGCTAGCGCGTGGACTTCCATCTCGTTGCTGTCGAAGAACACGGCGCCCTGGCCCGTGGCATCGACGCGAATCACCTTGCCGTCGTTGCCGGTGCCGAGATACAGCGAGCCGTCGGCGGTGGTGAGCATGGTCCACACGAACGGCACGCCGGGGTCGTGAACCGGGGTGAGTTCAGGTCCGAGCGTCATCCGGCCGTGCTCGTCGATCGACAACTGGTCGACCTCGCCACGGAGAAAATCGGCCTGGGTCGCGGCCTGCCAGAAACCCGGTGCGGCCGACAGCGTGGACACCGCGAGCAGGCCCGCGGCCAGGGCCGCGCCAAACAGAGTTCGACGAGTCATTTAAGGTTGATCGAGGTTGAGGGTCAACTGGCGCGAACCGGTCACGGCGAAATCGAGGGGCAGTTCCCACTCGCCGCGCGTGGTCGTTCGCAGGACACCGACCGTGCCGCTGTTGCGGTCGGCTTCGAGCACCGACAGCACCGACGGCGGCAGCGCCGCCATGGGCTCGCCGTTGACGACGGCGCCGGAGTCGGGGGAGGTGAGGCGGACGTAGAGACGATTGTTGCGGCGGGCGCGATTGAAGGAGCGCATCAACTGCGACACGCGCTGCATGTCGGCGCCGCGGGTATCCCGGCGGTCGTCGGCGGTCGTGCGGGCGGCATCAGCCACCACCAGCTGCAGCGAACCGGTGGCGTTGGCCGGCAGCTGAATCGGCACCTGCTTGATTACTTCGTCACCGCGCGCGTTGCGCATCGCGACATTCACCACCGCATCACGGCCGGCACGGGGCCGAGTCGTGTCGAGCCAGACCCGCTCGATGCGGGCGCTGCGCTGCTGTTCGCTCGCATCGATCACGAGGTCAATGCGAGCAACGTCCACGGTTTCGGAGGCGTTCTTCAGCAACGCCGTCAGCGGGCCAGCCACGTAGGCAGCGGCGCCGCCAGCCGGTTGTTCACCCGAGAACATGTCCTCGAACGCGATGTCGCCCTGCGCCCGGATCGACGCGGTGCCGCGAATGGCAAACGACGCCGGGCCCGCGCCGCGCTCGTACGACGTGAGGACATTGGCCACCGACAGGTAGGTGAGGAGCGGCGTGAAGGTGAAGTCGCGGACCACTCCGAAGGTGAACGACCGTGACGGCCCCCGGTCGGAGTTCAACGTAATCGACACGGGAATCAGCGACGGGCCGGCCCCCAGGCGTCCGGCAATTGCGGTCGCGCGGTCCTGCTGCACCGTGCCGACGATCTCGCCGAAACTGGCGAGCTTGCTCGACGCCATCAAGCTGGGCAGCACGACCTGCACCTGGGCCTTGGTCATCGGGAACTCGGTCGGCCCCAGGTTGTAGAGCGGGTGCCCGAAGGCATAGACGCGGTCGCCATCCACGTGGGTGACGGTGCCGGTCGCGCCCAGTTCGAAGTCGCCCGTCATCAGCGCCACGCCTACCGCGTCGCCGGGCGCGAGCCGGCGGTCGTGGCCACCGGCGGTCGTGGAGCCCGGCGATTGCGCGGCACTCGACCGCCCCGCCCCAGAGAGTGGAACGAAGCCGGCGGCGGCCAGCGCCGGCGAGATCGGATCCATGACCGACGCGTCAAAGCCCGCGGCGACCATGGGCACGGCAATCGGCCGCAGCATCGATGCCAGGCGGCCGACCTCGCCCGCCACGCCCGACAGGACCAGGGCGTGCGACGGGTCATCCACGAACGATCGCGATCGACCCAAGTCCTGTGACCAAATGCTGATCAGCTGCGCGGACGTCGCCGGCCAGGAAATGGCCACCGGCCGCGACCCCCGCGTGGCCGCCGGCATCGTGGTCGCGTCGATCATCTCCGCAATCGGCGTAATCCCGGCAATCGGCTCGGTCGAGAACTGGCCCAGCGAATACGACACGGCCCCGATCAGCCGGCCATCCACGTAGACCGGGCTGCCACTCATGCCGGCGATCACGCCGGTCTTGGCCAGTGGCCCTCCTTCGAGGCGCGCCAGGATCAGGCTCCGCTTGGGGGCAAGCACGTTGCGCAGCACGCCCAGGATGTGGACCTTGAAATCTTCGAGGGTGGTGCCCGAAAACACGGTGCGGCCGACGCCGACCATGCCGGGGTGAACCTCATCGAGCGGCATGGGGGCCAGCTGCGCCCGGGGCGCGGCGACCAACGAACCGATCACGAGGACGACGAGCGCGCAAGTGCGTGAATACATGCAGGTTTCTGATGAAAGGCGGCTGACATTGGTTATACGGTGTTCCCCCCGGTGAAGCAAGCTCGGAACGGGAGGCCTGAGTGCGCCAGCCACCTTCGCCGTTTGACGCCAACACACTGGGTCTGTTAGCCTCTCCAAGTTCACATGCGCCCGCGAGCCTTGTTCACCGCCCCTCGGGACCGGTCTTTTGACCAGATCGGGAGCGGTGCGCGTACGTGGTGGTATTGGTGCCCAGCAGGAGAGGCTAGCCGGTCCGTATAACCACGACGCGTAATACGACGCTCGACCGAAGCGCCTCTTCAACCCGATAGGGAAGAGGCGCTTTTTTATTTGGTGATGTTGATCTGGTGTTCTTGGGACTAGTGATGAAGACCGCGAAACTCTGCGCGACCGTGACGGCCGACACCATGGCCGAGCTGCGTACGCGCCGCGACCAGGTGGGCGAGGCCGACCTGGTGGAGTTGCGGCTCGACACCGTTCGCGACCCCAGCGCGGCCGCGGCCCTGGCCGGCCGCCGCAAGCCCGTCATCATCACCTGCCGCCCCGAGTCCGAAGGCGGGCACTTCGCCGGCAGCGAAGAGGAGCGCCGGCGCATTCTCGCCGAGGCGCTTACCCTCGGCGCCGAGTTCGTGGACCTCGAGTGGAACGGCAGTTGCGCCGACTTGATTGCGCAGACCGGCGGCCGGCGAATCGTGCTCTCGCACCACGATTTCGAGGGGACGCCCGCGGACCTGCACGACAAGGCGCAGGCCATGCGCGCCAGCGGCGCCGAGGTGGTGAAACTGGCCGTGACCGCGCATCGGCTGGCCGACTGTCTCACGCTAAGATCAATCGGCCT
Organism: Acidobacteriota bacterium; assembly: GCA_041178345.1. Lineage (GTDB taxonomy): Bacteria > Acidobacteriota > Vicinamibacteria > Vicinamibacterales > UBA2999 > 12-FULL-67-14b. Next base: position 11,314 of record JBEGVQ010000118.1, read on the forward strand.
TGCGACGCGGGTGCCCATGGCCCTGATCGCCATGGGCGACGCGGGCATCGCCACGCGCGTCCTGGCGAGTTGGTTTGGGTCGTGCTGGACCTACGCCGGCGACCAGGTCGCGCCGGGCCAGATCGACCTGCCGCGCATGCTGAATGAATTCCGCTTCCGGCGCATCGGCAGCCACACCGCCATCTACGGCGTCGTCGGCAAGCCCGTGGCGCACTCGGTGTCGCCCTCGATGCACAACGCCGCTTTTCGCGCCGCCGGCCTCGACGCGGTCTACCTGCCTTTGGCGGCCCACGACTACGCCGACTTCACGGCGTTTGCCGAGGGGGTGAATCTCGCGGGTGCCAGCGTGACGGCCCCGTTCAAAGTGGAGGCGTTCGAGCGGGCCGACGAATGTGACCCGGTGAGCCGCCGCATCCAGTCGGCGAACACGTTGCGGCGGGTCGGCAAGAAATGGCTTGGCTGTAACACCGACGTCGCCGGCTTCCTGTCGCCCCTTGAATCGGCCATGCGGCTGCCCAACAAGCGCGCGACGGTGCTCGGCGCCGGCGGTGCGGCCCGCTCAGTGGCGATCGCCCTCGCGGCGGCTGGGGTCCACGTGACTTTGTGCGCCCGGCGGCCGGAGCAGGCCCGCGAGATTGCCGTCCTGACCAGTGCTGCTATCGCCGAATGGCCACCTGCACCCGGTTCCTGGGACCTGCTCGTGAACGCCACTCCCGTGGGCACCGCGCCCGACACCGGGCGGTCGCCGCTGCCGGCCGGCCATTCTTTCGACGGTGAAGTGGTCTACGACCTCGTCTATAACCCGCCACAAACCCGGCTGCTGCGCGACGCCGCGGCCGCGGGCTGCCGGACGATTGGCGGCCTCGACATGCTGGTGGCGCAGGCGCAAGCCCAGTTCGAGTGGTGGACCGATCAGCGGCCGGCCGATCGCGTGATGCGCGATGCCGCGGCTGCCAGGCTCGGCATAGTGGAGAAGCAATGAAGCAGACGACGTTCGAAGAGTTCGTGGATCTCGCGAAGCGGGCCACGTTTGTGCCGGTGTGCAAGGAACTGGTTGCGGACCTGCTGACGCCGGTGTCGGCCTTCCTGAAGATCGCCGAGCATTCCGATTATGCGTTCCTGCTGGAGAGCGTCGAGGGCGGCGAGCATGTCGGGCGTTACTCGTTTCTCGGCAAGGACCCGTTCCTCATCCTGCGCGGCAAGAACGGCGAGACCGAGATCGAGAAGGCCGGGGTCACCAGCAAGAGCGAGCAACCCTTCATCGAAACGCTGCGGGGCCTGATGAACAGCTTCCAGTCGCCGTTCGTGCCGGGCCTGCCACGCTTCACCGGCGGGGCGGTCGGCTACCTGGGCTACGACACCGCCGCGTGGTTCGAACCGACCACGGCGCGCGCCGATGCAGGCACATCGGAACGGGATGACGCCGGCTTCATGCTCTTCGACACGGTGCTCGCGTTCGATCACGTCCAGCACCGCATCCTGTTGATCGCTAACGCCCGCATCTCGGGTCACGAAGACCTGAAGTCGCTGTACCAATTCGCGTGCGCCAAGATCGAGTTTCTCGAAGGCGAGCTCGAGCGTGCGCTCTCGCTCAAGCGCACGGCCGGCGGCGACGCGCTGAAGCTGGTGTCGAACTTCTCGCAGGACGCCTACGAATCGATCGTCAGGCGGGCCAAGGAATACATTGCGGCCGGCGACGTGTACCAGGTCGTCCTGTCGCAGCGTTTCGAGGCCGAGGTGGGCGTCGATGCGTTCACGGTCTACCGGGCGCTGCGCCACGTCAACCCGTCGCCCTACATGTTCTTCATTCGCATGGGCGACCGCTCGATCGTCGGTTCGTCACCGGAAATGCTGGTGCGGGTCGAGGGCCGTCACGCCGTCACGCATCCCATTGCCGGAACCCGGCCGCGCGGCAAGACCGACGAAGAGGATGTGCGGCTGGCCGAGGAACTCAAGCGGAGCGAGAAAGAGAAGGCCGAGCATGTGATGCTGGTGGACCTCGGCCGCAACGACATTGGCCGGGTCTGCGACTACGGCACGGTCCGCGTCTCGAAGTTCATGGCGC